>JADGPC010000342.1 GCA_017882645.1 Streptosporangiales bacterium
CTCCAATCACGACGTCGGCCGCTTCGCGAGCCGATGGTGCGGCGGCGACGACGCCAGGATCCGGCTCGCCCTGCTGGTGCTCGCCGCGCTCCCGGGGACGCTCGTGCTGTACTACGGCGACGAGATCGGCATGACCGACGTCACCGTTCCGCCCGAGCTCGCCCGTGACCTGCTGGCTGGCGGGAGTCCGCAGCTCGGCCGGGACCGCGCCAGGACGCCGATGCAGTGGGACGACTCGCCGACCGGCGGATTCACGGCGCCCGGCGTTCGCAGCTGGCTGCCGACCGGTGACGTGGCGGCGCACAACGTCGCCGCTCAGCGCCTCGATCCGGGATCGGTGCTCTCGTACTGCCGCGAGCTGCTTCGCGTCCGGCGTGCGCACGCTGGCCAGGAACTCGCGGGATACGAGCCGCTGCCCGCACCGGACGGCGTCTGGCAGTTCATCGCCGGTGGCCTGACGGTGGCGGCGAATTTCACGGGTCAGCAGGTCAGGCTGGACACCCCGGCCGGCGAGGTGCTGGTATCGAGTGCGGGAACCCGCCAGGAGGCCGAGGCTGCGACGCTGCGGCCGTGGGAAGGCGTTATCGCCGCGAGCGGCTGACGGATTGATATGGTTCAGCCGCAGCCTCGGGCCGGACCGGATCAGGGGTGAGGGCGGATCAGATCGAAGACGACAACGAAGAGCGCGAAGGCGAGCAGGATGGCCACAACTCCGCTGCGGTGCCGTGCCTTGCGGTAGCCGGGAAGCTTTCTTTTCGTGGACTTAACGTCGCCGTGCGCGGCAATTGTGCGATTGGCGTACCAGCCCAGCGCGCAGCCGGCACCCAGGAATATGAGAGCCAGTCCATAGGAGGCCGAACTCATTGAAATGCCTCTCTCGCCGCTTGTGCTGGCCCCGGTTGGCCTGGGCTTACGGAGATCTTCGCGCGCGCTGCGCCGTATCGACCAGGAGAATCGCCGAAGTGCTGGTAATGACCTGATCATGCCGAAGTAATATTTCCTGCTCTAATTAACAGGAAGAGGGAGAAGGGTCGTATGAACGAAGCACTTACCGCCGAGACCGTGATGATGAAAGGGCAGGGCGGCGATGACGTCGAGGCCTACCTTGCTCAGCCTGTCGGCACCGGTTCATTCGGCAGCGTGGTGGTGATTCATCACCTGCCCGGGTACGACTCGGCGACCAAGGAGATCACCAGGAAGTTCGCGGCGCATGGCTACGCGGCCCTGATGCCGAACCTGTATTACCGGGACTCGCCAGGCGCGAGCCCGGACGACGCGGCGGCGGCCGCCCGCGCTAAGGGCGGCGTGCCCGACGAGCAGGTAGTGGGCGATATCGCCGGGGCGGCCGAGTACCTGCGCGGCCTGGCTGGCTCGAACGGCAAGGTCGGCGTGATCGGCTACTGCTCCGGCGGCAGGCAGTCCTTCCTCGCCGCATGCAGCCTCCAGTTCGACGCGGCCGTGGACTGCTACGGCGGCGCCGTGGTGCATGTGCCGCAGGGCGCCCCCGCCAGCATGAAACCGCTGATCGGGCGGTCGGAGAACTTGTCCTGCCCGCTGCTCGGCCTGTTCGGCGCCGACGACCAGTTCCCCACCCCGGCCGAGACCGCCGAGCTCTCCCGCACGCTCGACGGGTTCGCCAAGCCGCACGAGTTCCACACCTTTACCGGTGCGGGGCATGCCTTCTTCTCTGTCGACCGTGCCTCGTACCGGGTCGAGGCGGCCGTCGAGGGCTGGGACAAGGTCTGGGCCTTCTTCGGCCAGCACCTGGCCGGGAAGGGCTAGCCATGTGCACGTATTCCACCGAGCATGTCCAGGCGACCGGGAGCGGCAAGGGCGCCAGCGGGTGGTTCCGGCTGAGCGAGGTCAGCGTCTATCTCGACCATCCGGCCCACGCGCTGGCCGATCACACGCTGAACATCGACTTCATCAACCCGGCTCAGGGCCCGTCGGCCAGGGTCGCGGTGGAGCTGACCGCGGATACGGCGAGGGAACTGGCCCGCGCGATCGAGTCGGCACTGGCCGCCGCGCCGCCCGGCCTGGTGTGACCTGGTCCGGTACCAGTGGTCATGATCCGGGAAGAATGTCGGTAGCTAATGCCAGGATCGAAGGTATGAAGTTCACAGTGGGCCGGGACGCGCTTGGCGAGGCGGTCGGGTTCGTCTCGCGCGCGCTGCCGTCCCGGCCGGTCGTGCCGGTGCTATCCGGCATGCTCCTCGAGGCGGCCGCCGACGGGCTGACCCTGTCATGCTTCGACTACGAGGTATCAGCGCGGATCAGGGTCGATGCCGAGGTCGCCGAGCCGGGGTCGGCGCTGGTGCCTGGCCGGCTCCTGGCTGAGATCGCCCGGAGCCTGCCGACGCGGCCCGCCGAGTTCGCCGGCGACGCCGACATGGTGAGCCTGACCTGCGGCCGGGCTGAGTTCGGGCTCGTCTGCCTGCCGGCTCAGGACTACCCGGCACTGCCTGCCTCACCGGAGCCGGTCGGCGCGGTCGACGGGGGCGTGCTGGCCGGCGCGGTCGGGCAGGTCGCGCCGGCAGCCAGCCGTGACGACACCCTGCCGATGCTGACAGCGGTCTGCCTCGACATCAGCGGCAAGGTCATGACGCTGGCGGCGACCGACCGATACCGGCTGGCCGCGCGGGAGGTGGACTTTGCTCCGCTCGAGCCCGACGTCCGGGCGCTTGCACTTGTCCCGGCCCGGTTCATGGTCGAGGCGGCACGGACGTTCGCCGCCGGGGTGCCGGTCACGGTGGCCTTCGGCAGCGACGGCAGTGAGCGCGGCGTGACCCGGGGCGGCGCGGAGGACCAGCCGCGACCGGCCGAAGGGCTGGTCTGCTTCGAGTCGGGCGACCGGCGGCTCACCGCGCGGCTGGTCGCCGGCGAGTTCATCAGGTACCGCAGCCGGTTCGGCAACGAGTTCGGCTGCCGGGCTGATCTGCCTGCCGGGCCGGTGATCGAAGCGGTCAGGCGGGCAGCGCTGGTCGCCGAGCGGGCCGGGCCGGTGCGGCTGTCATTCCGGCCTGACCAGGTCGTGATCGAGGCGCACGCGGAGGGCCGGGCCCGTGCGGCCGAGACCGTCGGCGCGGATTTCGCTGGCGCCGAGCCGGTCATCTCGTTTAACCCGCACTACCTGCTGGACGGACTGACGGCCGCCGCCGCGGGGGCCGGCGCAGCCGGACCGTCAGCCGCGGCCCCGGCTGGCGGCACGGGCAGCGTTGCCGCCGTGGCGGGCAGCGCTGCCGGGGAGGCGGCCGGACCGCCCGTGGCTGATGGGGAGACCGGCCGGATCAGGCTGGAATTCAATACCCCGGCCAAGCCAGCCCTGATCACCTGGACACCGGACGAGGAACGCGGTGGCATCCCGGCGTTCAGGTATCTGCTGGTGCCGCTGCGGGTCCCCGAGCGCACCTGACCGGCGCGGCCCCGTGCGGGACATCCGGATCAGAACGGCCGGCGCCGTCCCGGCAGCCAGGCCCTGATCCGGCGCAGCAGGCCGCGGCGGCCGAACAGAAGCATGGCCAGCACGAAGAACACGGACCGGGAAATGGCCATCCCGAACAGGGCCACCGGCAAGAACAGCGCCACGATGCAGATGGCAAGCACGATCAGGACGAGGCCAGCCAGGCCGGCCAGCCTGGACCGGTGACTCGGTTGGTGACCCCGCCCGTGATCCCGCCGGTAGCCGTTATCCCCGGCCGCGAGGCGGCCGCCAGGCAGACTAGCCGGCGGTATCGACGCGTGCGGGAGGTCCCTGGTGATGTCGGCCAGATCGCGGTCGGTCCTGGCGCTGAAGACGGCGCCGAGCCGGTGCTGGAACTCCTCGAGGGTCAGCCGGCCCTGAGCGAAGTGCTCGCGCAGGCTGGCCGCCACCGCCTCGCGGTCGGCGTCGCCGATTCTCAGGCCCGATGCTGCCGCCATCTGTTCCTCCGCTGATCGCACAGCCCCCAGGGACTTCGTCGCACAACCCGCCCGCGGGCCGCACTGCCCCCGCTGACGCTAAGACGATATATCGCAAGTGGCCTGGTCGGCAAGACCGACTCAGCAGAGGTCGGCGTCGTGGCACTTACTGCCGCTGTCGGCCGCGGCCGCGACAATCGCGGCCGCTACCTCGCCCAGCTGACTTATCTGCTCCGGCGTCAGCGCATCGATCAGCGATTTGCGAACCTGCTCCACGTGCCCTGGGGCGGCGGCGGCCAGGGCAGCGAAGCCCTCCTCGGTGAGCTGGGCGATCTGGCCGCGCCGGTCGGTCGCGCACTCGCGGCGCACCACCCAGCCGCGCTCCTCGAGCCTCGTCACCGCGTGCGACAGCCTGCTCTTGCTGTACGTCGACGCATGCGCAAGCTGAGTCATCCGCAGCGCCCGCCCCGGCGCCTCGGAGAGGTGGACCAGAATCTCGTAGTACCCGTGGGGTATGCCGGAATCGCGGATCAGCTGCGTGTCGGTCGCGGCGAACACGGACTCGCACGCCTGGACGAACAGGCGCCAGATGCGCTGTTCCTCCGCGGTGAGCCAGCGTGTCGTCGTGGTCATGGCCCCAGCGTACCCGATCTAGTTGAACGTTTGACAAGTCTCGGCACAAGTGATATTAGTTGATTATTCAACAACGCCGGGAGCGCATCCCGGATCACAGACTCAGCAAGCATCGGAGCGAGATATGACGATGACGCAGACCGGCACGATCCCGGGCTACGTGGCAGGTACCTGGACCATCGACCCCGTGCACTCGGAGGTCGGGTTCTCCGTGCGGCACATGATGGTGAGCAAGGTGCGCGGCAAGTTCACCAAGTTCTCGGGCGAGCTGGTGACGAAGGACGACGTGCTCGCGTCGACCGTGACGGCCGAGACCGACCTGACCTCCATCGAGACCGGGGCCGAGCAGCGTGACGCCCACCTTCGGTCGCCTGACTTCTTCGACACCGCGAACCATCCGCTGATGACCTACCGGTCGACCGGGATCCGCGCGAACGGTGACGGCTACGTCGTCGACGGCGAGCTGACGCTCAAGGGCGTGACCAAGAGCGTGCCGCTGGCCCTCGAGCTCAACGGATTCGGGCCCGACGCCTACGGCGGCACCAGGGCCGGGTTCACCGCGACGGGCGAGATCAACCGCCAGGACTTCGGGGTGAACTGGAACGCGGCCATGGAGACCGGCGGCGTCGTCCTCTCCGACAAGGTAGCCATCCACCTGGAGATCGAAGCCGTACTCCAGCCGTAGCAGGCAGCTAAGCAGATAAGGACCCGGGCGAGCTCAGGCTCCCCGGGTCCTTGCCCTGCCCGCCGGACGCCAGCCGGGCTAGTGCTCGTGCGTGTGACCGTAGTGGCGTTCCAGGCCGGTCAGGTCGTCGTGGTGCTTCCGCAGGTAGTCCAGGTAGAGCGGGCGCAGCGCGTCGGCCACGTCAGTTTCGTCAGCGTCGATCGCGTCCCCGATCAGCGCCGACAGGTGCAGCGCGTCGGCACCCGCATGATCGGGGTGCCCGGCGATGGCCTCGCCGGCCGGGATGGCGCGCAGCAGTTCCCACAGGAACGCAACGTCGAGATGATGCCTGGCCCGGCGGACCGCGAGATCGTGCAGCTCGCGCGAGGGCAGCGCATCAAGATCGTCCAAATCGCTCATAGCAAGCACCCTACCGGCCAGCCGGGGCGGCGCGGCCGGCCAGGCGGCTCCTCGGCCGCGACCGTGGCCCGGCCCGCCTCAGCCCCGCCGCACCGCGGTGTCGAGCAGGCCGAGCGGGGGAGAGCCGAGTTCAAGCAGCGCGCTGTGGAACCGGTGCAGCGAGAAGCCGGATCCCCAGGCTGCCCGCGCCCGCTCGCGCAGGGCCATGATCTCCAGCTTGCCCCAGGTGTAGCGGCCGTAGGTCGGATCGAAGGTCGCCCGGCTCGCCTCGGCCAGCGCAGCCTGCCCGGTCAGATGAGTGTCGGACTCGAATCTCCTGGCCCCTTCCGCGACGGTCATGCCGCTGGTATGGATGCCGATCGCGCAGGCGAGCCTCGTCACGCGCACCAGGGCCTCCAGCCAGACGCCGACGGCGAACCGCGGGTCGCTATCGCAGAAGCCTTCCTCCACGCAGAGCTCCTCGGCGTAATGCGCCCAGCCTTCGACAAACGCCTCCGAGTGCAGAGTCCGCCTGACCTCAGTCGGAGCGCGGCGGATCGCCCGGCCATGCGAGAAGTGCCCGGGCGCCACCTCGTGCACGGTAATCCCCGGCAGGGTCGTGTCGCTGAATACCTCGAGCCACTCCTCGGCCTCGCTGCGCGGCCAGCTCGGGTCGGGCGGGGTGATGTAGTAGCGGGACGGGCCCTCCGGCTCGCCGGGCGCGGCCGTCGCCATCATCGCCATCGCCCAGCGCCGCGACTCCGGTGCCAGCATGACCAGGCACTCGCCGTCGTTGTAAGGCACCAGGCCGGCGCCGGCGGTGAACTCGATCGCGCGCCTGGTCCATTCCCTGGCCGCGTCGATGACGCCGTCGGCGTCCGGGTGCTGCCGCACCAGCTCGCGGGCGACCTGCATGGCGGGCTGGTCAGGATCGATCTGAGCACAGCTCTCGGCGAGCCGCCCGGAGAGCCGGTCGCGCTCGGCGTCGGCTCGCTCGGCGAGCCGGCCGAGGTCAAGGTCGATCCCCTCGGAGCTGCTCATCAGCGCAGCCAGCGCGCTGGCGCCGAGCGCCGCATCCGGCCTGCCGTCGGCCGCGGCGTGCTCGAGGTGACGGACCAGCCTGGCATGGGCGGCCCGCGCCGCGGCGCTGACGTCAGGGTCCGCGTCGGCGGGGATGCCGGCGGCCAGGCCGCGAGCGGCCCCCGCGAGCGCCTTACCCACCGGGGCAGCGACCGCGTCGAGCGCGGCGATCGCGGCGTCGGCTCCTTTCGGCCAGGCCGCCAGGTGCTGCGCTCGGGCACGTTCCCGCTGCTCCGCGGGGGCATACTCGCGGTCGTAGCAGGCCAGGTCCAGGTTGCCGATGTGGAAGTACGGATTGCTGCGGTGCAGCTCAAGCTGGCCCAGGCTGACCTGCCTGGCCCGCTCGAAGACGGCCAGGTGAGCCTCGTCGTGATCGTCGGCGAGCGGCTCTCCGGCCGCGGCCGCCTGGGTCAGCGCGTGCAGGCCGGCCCGGACCCCGGCGGGCGACAGGTCCTGGATCGTCCCGTCGTACTCGTGCCGCCCGCAGTACTCGCGGACCTCGGCGACGGACAGATCCCAGACAGCACGCAGCCGCGGATGAGTGTCAGCCATGCCCGGCAATCTACCCCGCCGTGCCCCTGGTGCAGCTCAGGCCCCGCCGGGGTACAGCGGCTGCGGCGGACGGTGCGGCCGCCGCACCGACCCGGATGAGGCGGTCAGGAACTGGTGGCGCCCGGTATGCCGGTGCCCGCGTGCACGGCGTCCACCCGGAGCACGCTCTTGTTCGCGCACGCGGTAAAAGTAAAGTTCGGAATTGTGGTGGCGACCTTAAGGCCCGGTGCGAAGACCTTCAGGAACGCGCCAGGCCGCATCTTGCAGCCAGCGATATTGCCGGCCTCGACGATCCCGAGCACGACATGGGCCGTCCCGCCTGGCCTGAGGACGATGACCTTCTTCTTGCCGCTGGCGATCGCCGGCTGACCGATCTGATGGCCGGAGCCGGAAACAGCGGAAACGCCAGGGTAGCCAAACAGCGTGCAGGTCAGCTTGCCGGTATTGCTGAATTCGATCGGATAGAAGATCGTCCCTAGCGTGCCGCCGCCGTTGCCGAGGCCGAGCCAGGTCGTGGTGCTGCCGGACGTGCAGCGGGGCACCGCGCGCGCCGCCTGGTGGTGGCGAGCATGACCAGTGGCGGGCATGGCCACGGCCGCGGCGGGCAGGGCTGCCGCCGAGCAGGCGAGCGCGATCGTCGCGATCCGGCCGGCCGATACGGTGCTGAGCTTCATGGCGTTCCTCTCCGGCTGTGCTGTGGCGGAACTGGCTACTGCGCGGTCCCGGGGCGGGCGGCCCCGGGCCGGAACGGCTCGACGGTGAGGACGTCCGTTCCGGTGACGGGCCTGGCGCACGTGGTCATCGGATGAGCGATGAAGGTTCCCTGCTGCTGGCCGGGCAGGCTGACCCGCAGGCCTGCGGCTGCGGCCGGACGGCACTGCGCGGCGGGAATGTTGGTCACGTCGACGAGGCGCAGCCAGATGTGCGCGCTCTGGCCGGCCGACAGCACCATCAGCTGCGCCGTCGCGCTGCGGTCCAGCGTGGCGGCCGAGCCAAGCTGCCTGCCGGTGCTGCTGGCCGCCACACTGACCTGGGGGAACCCGGCCAGTGTGCAGCTGGACGCGCCGACGTTGGTGAAGTCGAGCGGAAGGTAGGAGCTGCCCGCCGCGACCCCCGCCGAGTGAGTGTCCAGCCTGACCTGAATCTGAGCCGACGTGCACGTGGTGACCGCGGCGCGCGGGCTGCGCGAGGTCCGCGGCGTGCCCGATGCGGGCGGCGTGACCGTAGCCAGGGGGTGGCGGCCGTGGCTGCCGCCCGCGTGCGGCGTCTTCTGCAGTCCGCATGCCGCGGCGAGCAGGGCGACCGCGCAGATCAGGATGGAACGGCACGCGGCGACGGTCATCGTTTTCCCCTCGGCCAGGCTGGAATGCGGGATGAATGGCGCCCATTCATCCCGCTCAAATTGAGCACGATAAACAAGCCTTCAGAGATTATGACGCAACCAGGCCCGGGCCGGGTTGTAAGCGCTCTTCTTTTCGCCGGAGCCGGGCAGATTCCAGGACGAATAACTAATCAGTGACCGCTGGTGATGGCGGCGATTGTCATTGTCGGCTGTGTCGTCGATGCGCAAGTCTGGGTAGTAAAGGAAACGTATGCGGCGGCCCGCTGATTGGGCGGGAAGACCTTCAGCCAGTGCGCCGTGACCGGTTTGCACTTGGCGGTCGGGAAGTTCGTTGCCTCGGCGACGCCGAGCACCGCGTGCGCGGTCTGCCCGGCCGCGAGCGTGATCGCGTGAACGGGCGCGGTCGTGGTTCGCTTGGCGTCGTCGCCGACCTGGCGGCCGGCGTCGCTGCCCGCAGTGACCAGTGAGACGCCCGGGTAACCCTCGATCACGCAGGGCGAGCCCGACGTGTTGGTGAAGTCGATGTTGTAGAAGATGGTGCCCGCCGCGCCGTTGGGTGCGCCCTTGCTGACCCGCAGCCCGGCGGTCGTGCAGGGCGGGGCCGCGGCCTGGGCCGGCGAGCTTGAGGCTGCCGACGGCGACGGCGCCAGCGAGGCAGCGCTCGATGACGGTGTGCTGGCGCCCGTCGCGGTCGACGGCGAACTGGTGCCGGACGAGGCGCACGCGGCCGCGAGCACCGGCGTCGCCGACAGGAGCAAGCCGCTGAGCACTCGCCGGGCTAGTGAATCCGATGAAGTCATCGTGTGTCCCTGCAGCGTGACTAATGGTCTCGAAAGCTGGCCCGACGGCACTGAGCGGGGCCGGTCTGATCGCGATTATCCTTCTGCCCAGGGCCTGGGCTGCATATGCGCAGCCCGTGCTCATATGATCACAATGCGAAACCGGAGTCGCCGTGGCCCGCATTCAGGAATTCACCACCAGGCCAGAGCTGGCCGGCACGTTCGGCATGGTGGCCTCGACGCACTGGCTCGCCTCCGCGGCGGGCATGGCGGTCCTCGAGGCGGGCGGGAATGCGTTCGACGCCGCCGTCGCGACCGGGCTGGTCCTGCAGGTGGTGGAGCCGCACCTGAACGGCCCGGGCGGCGAGGTGCCGGTGATCGGCTACAGCGCC
>JADGPC010000343.1 GCA_017882645.1 Streptosporangiales bacterium
CAGCCCGGACGAGTCCTGGAACGGCCCGGACGAGGAGGGACCAGATGGACATTGACGTAGCGGTCCTGCGCAGCCTGGAGGCCGAGAAGGACATCTCGATGGACCTGGTGATCAAGGCCATCGAGGATGCTCTGCTTGTCGCCTACCACAAATCAGAGGGTGCCGCTCCGACGGCGAGGGTCGAGGTGGACCGGAACAGCGGGCACGTGACCGTCTGGGCGGCGGAGACCGACGAGAACGGCCTGCGGCTGCGGGAATATGACGACACGCCGGCCGGCTTCGGCCGGATCGCGGCGACCACGGCCGGCCAGGTCATCTTGCAGCGGCTGCGGGATGCGGAGGACGAGCTGACCTTCGGCGAGTTCGCCGGCCAGGAGGGCAACGTCGTCGCCGGCGTCATCCAGCAGGGCAAGGATCCCAAGGCCGTGCTGGTCGACCTGGGCCGGATCGAGGCGATCCTGCCGCCGACCGAGCAGGTGCCTGGCGAGCGGTACGTGCACGGCGAGCGGCTCAAGTGCTACGTGCTGCACGTGCGGAAGGGATTCAGGGGACCGTCGGTCACGCTGTCGCGAACCCATCCGAATCTCGTGCGCAAGCTGTTCGCGCTCGAGGTACCCGAGATCGCGTCCGGTGCCGTGGAGATCGCGGCGATCGCGCGGGAGGCCGGGCACCGGACCAAGATCGCGGTCATCGCGCGGGAACCAGGCGTGAACGCGAAGGGCTCGTGCATCGGCCCGATGGGCAGCCGGGTCCGCAACGTCATGGCCGAGCTGCACGGCGAGAAGATCGACATCGTCGACTTCTCGGAGGACCCAGCCGAGTTCGTCGGCCACGCGCTGTCGCCGGCCCGCGTGTCCGAGGTGCGAGTCCTCGACGCGGCCAACCGGGTCGCGCAGGTCATCGTCCCCGACTACCAGCTGTCCCTGGCCATCGGCAAGGAAGGGCAGAACGTCCGGCTGGCCGCGCGGCTGACCAACTGGCGGATCGACATCCAGCCCGATAACCAGGCGGGCCCGGGCCCTGACGCGGGCGGCGGCCCAGGCGGCCAGCCTGACAGGGCGAAGCAGGCCGGAAGCTCAGGCGGGCGCCGGGGCGCTGGCGAGGCGGGCCCTGGTGGCCCGGGCGGTCCGGCCGGACAGGGCAGGCAGCCAGGTCAGCCGGAGGGCAGGGCGGCCCGTGCGGCCGCGCCGGCCAGGCGCGCGGGATCGCCGGGCACGCCGCGCGGAGACGCGGGCAGGCCGTCCCGGGCCGCCGGCGGATCGCGGGCCGCCCAGGTGCCTGGTGCTGCCGACGCGCCGGCCCTGTAAGCTACGTGCAGGCGGCTATGCGGTCAACGCTTTCGAGCATGCCCGGATCAGTGATCAGGACATGCGTCGGGTGCGGGATCCGCGCCGCCAAGTCGGACTTGCTCCGCGTGGTGGCGGTCGACGGCGAGATAGTCGCCGACCCCACGGCGCGCAGGCCGGGTCGGGGCGCGTATCTGCATCCCAGCCCGGACTGCTTGGAGCGAGCCAGGCGCCGCCGGGCGATTCCGAGAGCGCTGCGCGCTACGGGACCGCTCGCCGATGGCGGGCTCGTCAGGTATCTCGCTGGGACCTGACCGGGTCGCGGGCCGCTGCGTGCGGCACCCGGTCCGGTCGTCACGTGCGCGATGGCGGGCGAGGACTTCATGCGGCAGAAGATGTGCCGGAAAGACAGGCTGGATTGTAATGAGCGCTCGATGAGCAAGCGGCGATGAACAGCAGGAACTGACGCCGGACGGAGCATGCGCTGCCCCGGACCGGCTGACTGGCCCGGGATCCCGGGCCGAGTAGAGGGAGCGTAGTGGCGAAGGTCCGGGTTTACGAACTCGCTAAAGAGTTCGGCGTCGAGAGCAAGGCCGTGATGGCCAAGCTCCAGGAAATGGGCGAATTTGTTCGCTCGGCGTCATCGACAATCGAGGCGCCGGTCGTCCGCAGACTCAAGGAGGCGTTCGCCGGCCAGGCCGCGACCGCCAGAGCATCAGCCGACCAGGCATCCGCAGACGGCGGCAGGCGGGCCGCGAACGGGCGTGCCGCCGCGGTGGCCGCACCGGTCGCTGAGCCTCCCGCGCCGGCCCAGCCGGTCGCTCAGGAGCCCGAGCAGGCCCGCCCGGCAGCGGCAGCGCCGCCCGCCGCGGGACAGCCCGTCCGCCAGGGCGACGGGGCCGCGGGGCCCGAGACGCAGCTGCCATCCGATGGCGGTGCCGCGACTTCGGGCGTGCCGAAGGTGCCGTTCTCTCAGCCAGAGCAGGGCACCGCGACCGGCGAGAGGCCGGCCGGCAGCGGCGCCGATGGCGCCCAGGCCAGGCCGGTGCCCGGGCCGACCAGGCCCGCGCAGCCAACCGGGGCGCCAGGGCCGAGGCCGGGCGCGCCCCGTCCCGGGCCGAGGCCGGGCAACAACCCGTTCAGCCCGACAGGTTCCGGCATGGGATCGGCACCCCGCGGTCCGCGGCCAGGCCAGCCTGGCACGGCGGGACCGGCCGGGGCAGCCGGCTCGGGTGGCGGCGCTCCTGGCCAGACGGCAGGCAGGCCAGGTGCGCCAGGCTCAACCGGCGGCCCGCGGCCGCAGGGACCGCGGCCGACGGGCAGGCCAGGGCCAGGAGGTCCAGGCGATGCCGGACGGCCGGGCGGTCCGCGCCCCGGTGGTCCGCGGCCGAGCCCCAGCAGCATGCCGCCACGGCCGTTCGCGGGCCGGGGCGGGCCTGGCGGCGGCGCCGGCGGCGGTCCGGGTGCGGGTACCAGGCCGGGCGCCGGCCGGGGCGGCCCGGGTGCCGGGCGCGGCGGCCCGGGCGGCGGCGGCGCAGGAGCGCCCCGCACCGGTGCCGGACCCGCGCGTCCAGGTGGCGGCGGCCGCGGTCGTAGCGGCACCCAGGGTGCCTTCGGCCGGCCAGGCGGCCGTCCGTCGCGGGGCCGGAAGTCGAAGAAGCAGCGGCGTCAAGAGTTCGACAACATGCAGGCGCCGTCGATCGGCGGCGTGTCGGTACCGCGTGGCAACGGCCAGGTCATCCGGCTGTCCAGGGGAGCGTCGCTGAGCGACTTCGCTGACAAGATCGGTGTCAACCCGGCGTCGCTCGTTCAGGTGCTCTTCCATCTCGGCGAGATGGTGACCGCGACTCAGTCGGTCAACGACGAGACGCTGCAGCTGCTCGGCGCGGAGCTCAACTTCAACGTCCAGGTCGTCTCCCCTGAGGAAGAGGACCGCGAGCTGCTCGAGACGTTCGACATCGAGTTCGGCGAGGACGAGGGCGAGGAATCGGACCTGCAGGCGAGGCCGCCGGTGGTGACCGTGATGGGTCACGTCGACCACGGCAAGACCAAGCTGCTCGACGCGATCCGGCACACCAACCTCGTCGCGCACGAGGCTGGCGGCATCACCCAGCACATCGGCGCGTACCAGGTGACGACGGACGTGGACGGGCAGGAACGCACCATCACGTTCATCGACACTCCCGGTCACGAGGCGTTCACCGCGATGCGAGCCCGCGGCGCGGAGACCACCGACCTGGTGATCCTGGTCGTGGCGGCCGACGACGGCGTGAAGCCGCAGACCACCGAGGCGCTGAACCACGCCCAGGCGGCCGGCGTGCCGATTGTCGTGGCCGTCAACAAGGTCGACAAGGAGGGCGCCGACCCGGCCAGGGTCCGGGCCCAGCTGACCGAGTACGGCCTGGTGGCCGAGGAGTTCGGCGGGCAGTCGCTGTTCGTCGACGTGTCGGCCAGGAACGGTACGGGCATCAAGGAACTGCTCGAGGCCGTGGTGCTGACCGCCGACGCTGAGCTCGACCTGCGCGCCAACCCGCACCAGCAGGCTCAGGGTGTCGCGATCGAGGCGCACCTGGACAAGGGGCGCGGTCCGGTCGCGACCGTCCTGGTCCAGCGCGGGACGCTGAAGGTCGGCGACTCGATCGTCTGCGGCGAGGCTCATGGCCGCGTCAGGGCGATGCTGGGCGACAGCGGCGAGCAGGTGGCCGAGGCATCCCCGTCCAGGCCGGTACAGGTACTCGGCCTGACCGCGGTGCCGGACGCCGGTGACAGCTTCCTGGTTGTCGACGACGACCGGGTGGCCAGGCAGATCGCCGAGCGCCGCGAGGCGCGGGAGCGCACGGCCCAGTTCGCCCAGCGGCGGCCGCGGGTCACGCTCGAGGATCTCGAGTCCGCGCTCAAGTCGGGTGCCCGCGAAGAGCTGCTGCTCATCATCAAGGGCGACGTGTCCGGCTCGGTCGAGGCGCTGGAAGACGCGCTGCTCAAGATCGACGTGGGCGAGGATGTCGTGCTGCGGGTCATCGGCCGCGGCGTCGGCGCCATCACCCAGGACGACGTCAACCTGGCGATCGCCTCCGACGCGGTCATCATCGGCTTCAACGTCCGGCCGGCCGGCCGGGCGGGCGAGCTTGCCCAGCGTGAGGGCGTGGACATCAGGTACTACTCGATCATCTACCAGGCGATCGAGGAGATCGAGGCCGCGCTCAAGGGCATGCTCAAGCCGGAGTTCGAGGAGGCCCAGCTTGGCACGGCCGAGGTCAGGGAGGTCTTCCGGGTACCCAAGATCGGCAACGTCGCCGGGTGCATCGTCCGGTCGGGCACGATCACGAGGAACTCCAGGGCCCGCCTGGTCAGGGACGGCGTCGTGGTCTCCGAAAGCCTCAGCATCGAGTCGCTGCGCCGGTTCAAGGATGACGCGACCGAGGTCCGTGAGGGCTTCGAGTGCGGTATCGGAATCGGCTACGGCGACGTCAAGGTCGGTGACGTGATCGAGACCTTCGAGATGCGGGAGAAGCCGCGGGCCTGATCACCTCGACAAGCTAGCGGTTGACGAAACAGCCGCTCCCGGTAGCTAGCTCGGCTGGCCGGCCCTGAGGTTTAGGGTCGGCCAGACTGGGCTGTCTGACCGCTGGTCTTAATGCAGACGCTTGAAGGAAGGCCCTGGTGTGTACGTGGGTGCGCTGACGCTGGACATGCTGCTGGGTGACGTCCGGTCGCTGAAGCAGAAGCGGTCGGCGGTCCGGCCGCTGATTGCCGAGGTGCACCGGAAGTTCCCCGGCCTGGCCGTCGCCGAGACCGGGCACCTTGACCTGCACCGCAGGACCGAAATCGGAGTTGCCGTGGTGGCCTCGACCGCGTCGCACGCGGTCGAGGTCCTGCAGGCGTGCGAGCGGTTCGTCGCCGCGCGCCCGGGCATCGAGTTGCTGTCGGCGCGGCAGCGGCTGTTCAACGACGAAGGGGAGTGAGCATCGATGGATCCGGCGAGGGCGCGAAAGCTAGGCGAGCGGATCACCCAGATCGTCGCCGAGATGCTCGAGCGCAGAATCAAGGACCCCCGGCTGGGGTTCGTGACCGTCACCGACACGCGGCTGACCGGTGATCTGCGCGAAGCGACGGTGTTCTACACCGTGTACGGCTCGGACGAGGAGCAGGCGGCGACCGCGGCGGCGCTGGCCAGCGCGACCGGCGTGATCCGCTCGGAGGTCGGCAGGCAGACCGGCGTCAAGCACACCCCGTCGATCGCCTTCAAGCAGGACACCCTGCCCGAGGGTGCCCGGGCCATGGAAGATCTCGTGACCAGGGCACGCGAGGCCGATGCCAGGCTGGCCGCGGCCCGGGCCGGCGCCGTGCACGCGGGCGATCCCGATCCGTACCGCAGCGCGGACGAGCCTGCGGACGAGGAGACATGACGGCACCGGGAGGCGGCCGCGGGCCTGGCCGCCCGGGTCAGCTGGAGCGCCGCTCTCCTGGCCGGGAGAAAGCTGGTGCATTAGTGGCCGAGTCCGGGCTGGTCATTGTTGATAAATCGGGCGGGATGACGTCGCATGACGTCGTCGCGCGGGTCAGGAGGCTGGCCGGAACCCGGCGCGTCGGGCATGCGGGCACCCTGGACCCGATGGCGACCGGGGTGCTGGTGGTCGGCATCGAGAAGGCCACCAGGCTGCTCGGTCACCTGGCGCTGACCGAGAAGGAGTACGCGGCGACGATCAGGCTCGGCCAGTCGACGGTGACCGACGACGCGGAAGGCGAGGTGCTGCCGCCGGCCGACGGAGCGACCGGCCAGGCGGGCCAGCTCACCGAGCGGACGCTGCGCTCGGCACTCGCCCAGTTCACCGGCGAGATCAGCCAGGTTCCGCCGCGGATCAGCGCGATCAAGGTCGACGGCCAGCGGGCCTACCGCCTGACCAGGGCGGGTGCCGCGCCCGAGCTGGCCGCCCGGCCGGTCACGATCAGGCAGCTCGAGCTGCTTGACTGCCGCCCGGCCGACGCCGACCTGATCGATATCGACGTCGTGGTGACGTGCTCGAGCGGCACCTACATCAGGGCGATCGCCCGCGACCTCGGCGCGGCCCTCGGCACGGGCGGTCACCTGACGTCCCTGCGCCGTACCAGAGTCGGCACGTACGAGATCGTCGCGGCAAGGACGCTCGACCAGCTCGCCGCGGAGTTCGAGTTCACCCCGCTGGCTCAGGCCGCCGCAGCGGCGTTCGGCTGCCTGCACCTCAGCGCCGAGGAAGCCCGCCTGGTCTCGCACGGCGTCAGACTGCCCGCGGCCGAACTCGCTGCCCGGGTCAAGCCCCGCGACGTCGTTCTGGACGCTGCCAGCCCGGACGCTGCCAGCCCGGGCGGTGCCAGCCCGGGCGGTGCCAGCCCGGGCGGTGCCACCCTGGGCTGGGCCGGCGCGGGTGGTGCCACCCTGGGCTGGGCCGGCGCGGGTGGTGCCAGCCTGGATGGTGCCGGCGTCGGTGCCGGCGCCGATGGCTCTGGCTCGGCCGGGGCGGGCACGAACGGCGCTGACACGAACGGCGCTGACACGAGCGGCGCTGGAACTGGGCCGGCAGGCGCGAACGGATCCGGCTCGGTCGGGGATGCCGCGAGCGCCGCTGCTCCGGTGGCCGCGTTCGCGCCGGATGGCTGCCTGACCGCGCTTCTCGTCGAGCAGGACGGCGAAATGCAACCTTTGGCGGTATTCGCGCCCTAACGAACCCACGCCACTGCCGAATGAATGGCACTTTCATCTGGTTCGGCAATGATGAATGTGCCATCCACCTGGCCGGGAGGAGTTGGCGCTGGCGGGACTGCGCCGGCCGGACTGCGCTGGCGGACTGCGCCGGCGGGATTGCGTCGGCGGGATTGCGCCGGCGGGACGGCGCCGACAGCTGGGGCCAGTGCGCTGTCGGGCTTGCGGGCCTGGACTCACTACGCTGGTAGGCCAGGCGCCGGCCCGGGATCGGGCCGGCCGGGCGAGGAGCGGCCGGCCCCAGCCGGGCCGGCCATCCGCAGTCCGGACGGCAGCGCTGCCGTCCGCGTGGATTTCTGCTGGAAGGGACGTTGACGGTGTACCGCTGGCAGGGACTGCATGACGTCCCGGCGACCTGGGGCAGGTCGGTCGTCACCATCGGCGTCTTCGACGGCGTGCACCGCGGCCACCAGCGGATCGTGGCTCGGGCGGCCGAGAAGGGCGCCGAACTGGGATTGCCGCTCGTGGTCGTCACCTTCGATCCGCATCCGGACGAGGTGGTGCGGCCCGGGTCGCATCCGCCGCTGCTCTGCACGCCTCGGTACCGGACGGAGCTGCTCGGCTCGCTCGGTGCGGACGCGGTCTGCGTGGTGCCGTTCAGCTATGAGTTCTCACAGCTGCCTGCCGAGGATTTCGTGAAGTCCGTGCTGGTCGACGGCCTGCATGCGGCCGCTGTCGTGGTCGGCGAGAACTTCAGGTTCGGCCATAAGGCGGCAGGCAACGTCGCGCTGCTCGAGGAGCTGGGAGAGAAGTACGACTTCGCCGCCGAGGGCGTTCCGCTGCTGGCCGACCACGGCATCATCGTCTCCTCCAGCTGGATCAGGGACCTGCTCTCCGCCGGGGAAGTCGCCGCCGCGGCGGTCGACCTGGGCCGGCCGCACCGGGTCGAGGGTGTCGTCGTCCGCGGTCACCAGCGAGGCCGGGCGCTCGGATTTCCTACTGCCAACGCCGAGCCGCCGCCGCACACGGCCATCCCGGCGGACGGCGTTTACGCGGGCTGGCTGGCCAGCCTGGATACCGACGGCGCCGAGCTGGAACGCTGGCCGGCGGCGATCTCGGTCGGCACCAACCCGACCTTCGACGGAGCGCACCGGACCGTCGAGGCGTACGCGCTGGACCGGGATGACCTCGACCTGTACGGGGTGCACGTAGCCGTCGATTTCACTGACCGCATCCGCGGCCAGGTCAAGTTCGAGTCGGCCGGCGATCTGGTCAAGCAGATGGGCAAGGACGTCGTCGCTGCCCGCAGGGTCACCAGTGCCGATCCCAGCCTGTAACGGCGATATCAGTAGATAACATCAGCCGCCCCGCCCCAGCTAACGTTGCCCGGCGGGCTGCCCGCTGCGCACGACGAAGTGCATTCCGGCGGCCGGTGCCAGCGAGAAGCCCTCGGCAAATCCGGGCTCGACGTCGAGCACGAGCGCGGGCCTGGCCCAGGCCAGGTACAGCCGCTGGTCGATATAGAAGGGGCATCCGTCGATCTCGCCGAGCAGCAGGTCAGAGTCGCCGAGGATGAACTCGCCCAGCCGGAAGCACATCGGCGCGGTACCGCCGCAGCAGCCGCCGGACTGGACGAACATGACCGTGCCCTGGCGGCACAGCTCGGCGATGGCCTGCCGTGCCGCCGGGGTGGCGACGACCTGCTCGGTCGTCCGGTCACCGATCACCTGGCCTCCTTGATCGTCACGAGGTTGACTCAGAACAGGCCCATCGGCTTCGGGTCGTAGCTGACAAGCAGGTTCTTCGTCTGGGAGTAGTGCTCGAGCATCATCTGGTGGTTCTCCCTGCCGATGCCGGACATCTTGTATCCGCCGAAGGCCGCTCCCGCCGGGTACTGGTGGTAGCAGTTGGTCCAGACGCGGCCAGCCTTGATCGCGCGGCCCATCCGGTAGGCACGGCTGCCATCGCGGGTCCACACGCCCGCGCCGAGGCCGTAGAGGGTGTCGTTGGCGATCTCGAGCGCCTCGGCCTCATCCTTAAAGGTCGTGACCGCGAGGACGGGCCCGAAGATCTCCTCCTGGAACACCCGCATCTTGTTGTTGCCCCGCAGGACGGTTGGCTCGTAGTAGTAGCCGCCGGCGAACTCGCCGTCGACCTTCGCATGGTGCCCGCCCGCCAGCACCACGGCGCCTTCCTCGCGTCCGATGTCGACATAGGAGCTGATCTTCGCGAGCTGCTGAGCGGATACCTGCGGCCCGATCATCGTCTCGGTGTCCAGCGGGTTGCCCTGCCGGATCCTGGCGATCCGGTCCAGGCATCTGGCCATGAACTCCTCGTAGATGCTCTCCTCGATCAGCGCGCGGGACGGGCAGGTGCAGACCTCGCCCTTGTTGAAGGCGTAGAGCACCAGGCCCTCGATGGCCTTCTCGAGGAAATCGTCGTGGGCCGACAGCACATCGGCGAAGAAGATGTTCGGGGACTTGCCGCCGAGCTCCAGGGTCACCGGAATGATGTTCTGCGCCGCGTACTGCATGATCAGCCGGCCGGTCACGGTCTCGCCCGTGAAGGCGACCTTGGCGATCCGCGGGCTCGTGGCCAGCGCCTTGCCGATCTCGCCGCCCGGGCCGTTCACGATGTTCAGCACGCCGGGGGGCAGGATGTCGCCGATGACCTCAGCGAGCTTGAGTAGCGACCATGGCGTCGGCGACGCTGGCTTGATCACCGAGCAGTTACCCGCCGCGAGCGCGGGCGCGAGCTTCCAGGCCGCCATCAGCAGCGGGAAGTTGAACGGGATGATCTGCCCGACGACGCCGAGCGGCTCGTGGAAGTGATACGCGATCGTGCTGGCGTCGATCTCCGTCGTGGAGCTTTGCATCGACCGGGCCGCCGCCGCGAAGTAGCGGAAGTGATCGGCGGCCAGCGGAATATCGGCCGCCAGGGTCTCCCTGACCGGCTTGCCGTTCTCCCAGCTCTCGGCGACTGCGAGGCTCTCGCGGTGCGCGTCGATAGCGTCGGCGACCGCGTTCAGCACCTCGGCCCGATGCGCCGCTGGAGCCTCGCCCCATTCGGTCGCTGCCGCCTGCGCGGCGTCCAGCGCGGTCTCGATGTCCGCCGGAGTGGAGTCGGGGACCTCGCAGATAGCCGTGGCGGTGGCCGGGCTCAGGTTGACCCGGTACTTGCCGTCAGCCGGCGGCAGCCACTTGCCGCCGATGAAGTTCTCATAGCGCGGCTCGACCGCGACGATGCTGCCGGGCTTGCCCGGGGGTACGTACTTCATGTTTCCTCCTCTGCCGGTGCGGGTTA
>JADGPC010000344.1 GCA_017882645.1 Streptosporangiales bacterium
GCCACGTTCGCGCGGAGCGCGCCGGGAGCGTAATGGGTTCGGCCGGGCCACCGGACGGCCTCTAGGATGACGAGGTGTCCATAACCCGTGACGAGGTAGCCCACCTCGCGAGGCTGTCCAGGCTGGCGCTCTCCGATGACGAGCTTGAGCGCTTCGCCGGCCAGCTTGACGTGATCATCAGCGCGGTCGCCCGGGTCCAGGAGGTCGCCGCCGCCGGCATCCCGCCCATGACGCACGCGGCCGAGCTGGCCAACGTGTTCCGCGAGGACATCGTGGTGCCGCCCCTCGGTGCCGAAGTGGCGCTGGCGCAGGCGCCCGCCGCCGAGCTTGGCCGATTCAGGGTTCCCCGGATCCTGACTGAGGACTGACGATGACCAGCGGAAACGATCTGACTACGCTGACCGCGGCGCAGATGGCCGCCGCCGTAGCCGCGGGCGAGGTGTCTGCGGTGGAGCTCACCAGGGCCCACCTGGAACGGATCGCGCAGACCGACGTT
This sequence comes from Streptosporangiales bacterium, assembly GCA_017882645.1. Classification (GTDB taxonomy): domain Bacteria; phylum Actinomycetota; class Actinomycetes; order Streptosporangiales; family Streptosporangiaceae; genus Chersky-822. The sequence continues at coordinate 497 of JADGPC010000344.1, forward strand.
CAGGTCCGAGCCTTCCTGCACCGGGCCGACGACGTAGCCATCGCCGCCGCCCGCGCCGTCGATGACCGTCGTGCTGCCGGCGAGCCGCTCGGCCCCCTGGCCGGCGTGCCGCTCGCGCTCAAGGATGTCTTCACGACCACCGACATGCCGACGACGTGCGGCTCGAAGATCCTGGCTGGCTGGCAGCCGCCGTACGACGCGACGATCACCGCCCGGCTACGCGCGGCCGGAGTGGTCATCCTCGGCAAGACCAACATGGACGAGTTCGCGATGGGCTCGTCGACCGAGAACTCGGCGTTCGGGCCGTCGCGCAACCCGTGGGACCTGAGCCGGGTGCCAGGCGGGTCATCGGGCGGCTCGGCGGCCGCCGTCGCCGCCTATCAGGCGCCGCTGGGCATCGGGACGGACACCGGCGGCTCGATCCGCCAGCCCGCCGCGGTCTGCGGCCTGGTGGGCGTCAAGCCGACCTACGGCGGCTCGTCCCGGTACGGCCTGGTCGCCTTCGCGTCCTCGCTCGACACCCCCGGCCCGCTGACCAGGACGGTGCTGGACGCCGCGTTGCTGCACGAGGCCATCTCCGGGCACGATCCGCATGACTCGACCTCGCTCGAGGCCCCGGTACCGCCGGTGGTCGCCGCGGCCAGGAACGCCGACGTGGCCGGGCTGCGGGTCGGCGTGGTGACCGAACTCAGCGGCGAGGGCTACGCGAGCGGAGTACTCACCCGATTCAACGAGGCGGTCGAGCTGCTCGAGTCACTCGGGGCCAAGGTCACCGAGGTGTCGTGCCCGCACTTCGGTTACGCCCTGCCCGCTTACTACCTGATCGCGCCCAGTGAGTGCTCGTCGAACCTGGCCAGGTTCGATGCGATGCGCTATGGCCTGCGGGTCGGGGACGACGGCACGGCCAGCGCCGAAGAGGTGATGAGCAAGACCAGGGCGGCGGGCTTCGGTGCCGAGGTCAAGCGCCGGATCATGCTCGGCACCTATGCGCTGTCCAGCGGTTACTACGACGCCTACTACGGCAAGGCGCAGCAGGTCAGGACGCTGATCGCGCGCGACTTCGCCAGCGCGTTCGAGCAGGTCGACGTCCTGGTCTCGCCGGCCACGCCGACGACGGCGTTCCCGATCGGAGAGCGCGCCGACGATCCCATGGCCATGTACCTGGCCGACCTGTGCACGATCCCGTCCAACCTGGCGGGCAACGCGGCGATGTCAGTGCCCTGCGGCCTGGCGCCCGAGGACGGGCTGCCGGTGGGCCTGCAGATCATGGCGCCGGTCCTGGCTGACGACCGGCTCTACCGGGTGGGCGCCGCGATCGAGAGCGCCCTTGACCAGCGCCGTGGTCATCCGCTGCTCGCGGAGGCGGCCGGCATCGAGAACGCCGGCCCGACCGGGGAGGCCGGGCGATGACACCGACGGATACGGCAGTGACCAGCAACCCGGTTCCGTTCGATGAGGCGATCGCCAGGTACGACCCGGTGATCGGGCTCGAGACGCACGTTGAGCTGGGCACGACGGCGAAGATGTTCTGCGGCTGCCCGACCGTCTTCGGCGCTGACCCCAACTCGGCCGTCTGCCCGGTCTGCCTCGGCCTGCCCGGCTCGCTGCCAGTGATCAACAAGGCGGCGATCGAGTACACGATCCGGATCGGCCTGGCGCTGAACTGCTCGATCGCTACCTGGTGCCGGTTCGCCAGGAAGAACTACTTCTACCCGGACATGCCGAAGAACTACCAGATCTCGCAGTACGACGAGCCGCTGTGCACCGACGGCTGGCTGGACGTGGAGGTCGGCGGCACGACCGTGCGGGTCGGCATCGAGCGCGTGCATCTCGAAGAGGACACCGGCAAGTCGACGCACATCGGCGGCTCGGGACGCATCCACGGGGCCGAGTACTCCCTGGTCGACTACAACCGGGCCGGGATCCCGCTGGTGGAGGTCGTGACCAAGCCGATCCCCGGCACTGGTCCGCTGGCGCCGGCGGTGGCCAGGGCCTACGTGGCCGAACTGCGCGACCTGATGCGCGCCCTTGACGTGTCGGACGTCCGGATGGAGCAGGGTTCGCTGCGCTGCGACGTCAACACCTCGATCGGGCCGAAGGGATCGGCTCAGTGGGGGACCAGGACCGAGACCAAGAACGTCAACTCGCTCCGGTCGGTCGAGCGGGCGGTGCGGACCGAGATCGAGCGCCAGGCCGGCGTGCTCGACGCGGGCGGCCGGATCATTCAGGAGACCAGGCACTTCAACGAGAGCACCGGAACGACCACATCGGGCCGCAGCAAAGAAGAGGCGCAGGACTACCGGTACCTTCCCGAGCCCGACCTCGTCCCGGTGGCCCCGCCGCCCGAGTGGGTGGCACAGATTAAGGCGGACCTGCCAGAGCTGCCGGCAGCGCACCGGGAGCGCGTCTGGCAGGAGCTTGGCTGGGACGGGTCGTCCGCCTACAAGGAGGCGATCATCAACGCCGGAGCGCTCGACCTGATCGCCGAGACCGTCGCGGCCGGCGCCTCGCCGGAGCAGGCCCGCAACTGGTGGATGGGCGAGCTGTCCAGGCGGGCCAACGCTGAGGGCGCGGAACTTGGCTCGCTGACCATCTCCCCCGAGAAGGTCGCGCGGATCTGCGGCCTGGTCGACTCAGGGGCACTGAACAACAAGCTGGCCCGGCAGGTTCTCGACGGCGTACTCGCCGGCGAGGGCACACCCGACGAGGTCGTCGCGGCTCGCGGGCTCGCCGTCGTGACCGACACGGGCGTGCTCGCAGCGGCCGTTGCCGACGCCATTGCGGCCAATCCCGATATTGCCGCCAAGGTCCGCGCGGGCAAGACCGCCGCGGCCGGCGCCCTGGTCGGGGCGGTCATGAAAGCGACCGGCGGCCAGGCGGACGCGGCGAGCGTCCGCGAGCTGATCCTGGCCCGGCTCGGCCAGAGCTAGCCGGCCGACGTCGGTCCAGACCGAGGCGAGGTCCGCCGACCTGCCGGTTCGGGGCTGGCCGGACCAGCGGGCAGTCTGCTCGGCCAACCAGCGGCCGGCGGTTTCAGCGAGAGTCCTCAGGACTTTGTCGTCGGTCGTACGTCTTTCCTCAATCGAAGCGTGACCTCAGGCACGTAGAGTCAGGCTCAGTCGCTCGGAGCGCCAACATCTCCCGCAGGCCGCAGTGCCGCTTTCTGCAGTGGAGGGTCAGGCCGAGCGCGCCGGTGCGGGTATGCCGGGAATGGTCGGCGAGGACCCCAATGGCGGGGCCGCAAATGATTCAGTACCAGCTGAGGCAGCAGGACGCTTGTCGCCTGGCTGCTTATCCGGATTCTCAGCTGCTAGTGGGGACGAGCAAGAGGTCATGGACGGAGCGAACACGCCGGGAGGCCGGAGGTGAGCCGGGCGATGCTGGCGTGGTCAGCAGCCTGTGCTCTCGTTGCCGCGCTGGCGTGCGTGCGGCTGCTTCGCGCGTCGAATCACTCCGAGCCATCCGTTAAGAACGGATACCGATGGCTTGCCGTCGCCGCAGTCTGCCTGGCGGTGGGGGCCATCGTCCACCAGGCTTTCGGCGGGCTGATCGGGGGCGCGCTCCCGCTGCGGCTGGCTGACCTGATCAGCCTCGGCGCGTTGCCCGCCCTGGTGATCGGCCTCGCGACGCTTACCTCGGACCTGCCAGGCCCGGTGCGCAGCGCGCCGAGACGC
>JADGPC010000345.1 GCA_017882645.1 Streptosporangiales bacterium
CCTATAGCGCTCCGCGGTCATTTGTCGACACGAACGTGATCGGCACGCTCCATGTCCTTGAGGCGGTGCGCCAGTGTGAAACTCCGCGCCTGGTGCATACCTCGACGAGCGAGACATACGGGACCGCGCGCACCGTCCCGATCAGCGAGGCGCACCTGCTTCAGGCCCAGTCGCCCTACGCGGCGTCCAAGATCGCAGCGGACAAGCTGGCCGAGTCTTACCATCTGAGTTTCGGCACGCCGGTCGTGACGCTGCGGCCGTTTAATACCTTCGGCCCCCGCCAGTCCGCGCGCGCCGTCATCCCGGCGATCATCATCCAGCTTGCGGCCGGCTCCGGCCAGCTCAAGCTAGGTGCGCTGGCTCCTACCCGCGATTTCTCGTTCGTCACCGACACCGCCCAGGCGTTCCTGACCGTCGGTGAGGCGCCGGCCTCGGCGGTGCTCGGCGAGGTGTTCAACGTCGGCCAGGGAACAGACGTATCCATCGGACAGCTCGCCGAGGACATCGCCGGCCTGATGGGAGTCAGCGCCGACATCGTCGAGGACGCCCAGCGGCTCCGGCCTAAGGACTCCGAGGTGATGCGGCTGGTCTGCGACGCCTCCAAGCTGCGCGAGCGGACCGGATGGCAGCCGCGTTACACCCTGGCCGATGGCCTGCGCCAGACCATCGGCTGGTTCGGCGAACCGGGCAACCTGGCCCGCTACCGTCCGAGTGAGTACAACCAGTGACCGGCAAGCCGCACGCGGTCATCCTGGCCGGCGGGAAGGGCACCAGGCTCCGCCCCTATACGACGCGGCTCCCCAAGCCGCTGGTGCCGATCGGCGAAGAGCACTCGATCCTGGAGATCCTCCTCACCCAGCTGGCGCACTGCGGCTTCGGCCAGGTGACCCTGGCCATCGGTCATTTCGGGAACCTGATCCGCTCCTACATCGGCGACGGCACCCGGTGGGGCGTCGAGATCGACTACACCAAGCCGGAAGAGGTACCGCTCGGCACCATGGGACCGGTGCTGCGGATCCTCGACCAGCTCCCCGAGCACTTCCTGGTCATGAACGGCGACGTGCTGACCGATCTCGACTACTGCGACCTGATGAAGCAGCACCGCCAGTCTGGCGCGCCGCTCACCGTGGCGAGCTATCGGCGCGAAGAGCGGATCGACTACGGGGTGCTGAGGACGGAAGACGGCCGCGTGGTGGAGTTCACCGAGAAGCCGACGATCGACTACCGCGTCAGCATGGGCATCTACGCGTGCAGCAAGCAGACGCTGCGGAGCTACCCGCCTGGCATGCCCTTCGGATTCGACGAGCTCGTGACCGACATGCTGGCGCATGGCACGCCACCACGGGACTACGCGTTTCAGGGCTACTGGTTCGACATCGGGCGGCCAGAGGACTACGACCGCGCCAACGCTGAGTTCGGGCTGATCCGCGGGAGCCTGCTCAGAGAGGCGAACGGGAGCTGAGCCCATGCGCCTCCTGATCATCGGCGCGAGCGGGTACCTGGGCGCGCACGTGCGGAGCCGAGCGCGGGCCGCGGGGATCGAAGTGGTCGCCGCGAGCCGGTCAGGGCAGCACCGCCTCGATCTGGCCGACGGCCCGCGGCGCGTCGCGACCGTGATCGAGGCAGTGGCTCCCGACGCTGTGGTGAACTGCGCCGGCGCCACTTCCGGCCCGGATCTGGTCGCGGCCAACCTGCACGGGACGCACGCGCTGGCCGAGGCGATGCTCCGAACGAGACCAGGCCGGCGGCTGGTGCACCTGGGATCGGCGGCCGAGTACGGGGCCGCCGAGGTACCGGTAAGCGAGGGCACTGCGGCCCGCCCCGCCTCGCTCTACGGCGTGACCAAGCTGGCCGGGACCCGGCTGGTGGAACTGGCTGCCGCGGCCGGCCTGGACGCGGCTGTGCTGCGCGTCTTCAACCCGGTCGGGCCGGGCGCGCCGCCGACCAGCCTGCCGGGCAGGCTCGCCGCCGAGCTGAACGCCGCGCTGCGGCAGGGCACCGAGGTGCGCCTCGGGCCCCTGGATACGGTCAGGGACTTCGTCGACGCGCGTGACGTCGCCGACGCCGTGATCGCCGCCGTCTGCGCCCCGGCACTCCGGCACACCGTGGTCAACATCGGCGCCGGGCGGGGCGTGCCGGTCCGCTCGCTCGTGAAGCAGCTGATCGCGATCAGCGGGTACCAGGGCCCCGTGGTCGAGAACACCGTGATCGAGGACGCGCCGGGCCCGGCGCGCTCCGCCGACGTGCCGTGGCAGCAAGCCGATATCACGCGGGCCGGGCAGGACCTGGGCTGGACCCCGCACCGGGAACTCACGACCTCGCTCACCGATCTATGGGAGGCAAGCCGATGAACCAGGTACCCGAGCCGGCCGAGTCCACTGAGCCTGCACTGATCGTGCCCGCCTACTTTCATCCAGCCACCCACCCTGGTGAGTGGAGCTGGCTGGCTGACCACGCGGCACAGGTCAGGCTGGTCGTGCTGAACCTGGCCAACGGGCCGGGCTCGCGGGCCGACCCGGTCTATCTCCCCGTACTCGACCGGCTGCGATCCGCGCGGGTCACGGTAGCCGGGTACATCGACACGAACTACGGGCAGCGGCCGCCGGACGAGGCCGCTGCCGAGTTCAGCAGGTACCTGGACTGGTACCAGGTAGACGGCGTGTTCTACGACCGTGCCTCCGCGGCAGCCGAGCATCTGGGCCGGTACGCGGACCTAGCCCGCCGGGCACGCGACCTCGGTGCGCGCCTGGTCGCGCTCAACCACGGCGCCCACCCGATCGAGGCCTACGCGGAGCACGCCGACTTGCTCGGCACTTTCGAGGGGCCGTGGGCCTCCTACCTCGAGCTCGCCGTACCGCGCTGGGTGCGCTCGCACTCTCCCGGACGGTTCTTCCACCTGGTGCACTCGGTGCCAGCGGCGTCCTTCGGCGACGCGGGCCGCCTCGCCATCAGGCGCAACGCGGGCTGCGCGTACATCACCGACCGCGGCGGCGCCAATCCCTGGGATCGCGTGCCTGCGTCGGCCCCGGCCGGCGCCGCCCCGTGTTAGCGCGGGCGCCGGCCAGCACGCAGCAGCGGCGTCGGCTGCTCCTGCTGCTGGCCGTTGTCGCGCTGGCCGTCACCGGCGCGACCGTGCAGCGGGCGGAGCCAGGCCCCGGCTGCCCGCGGTCGTTCGTCCCGGCCTACTTCTATCCGGGAACCGGCTGGGCCGAGGCGGCCGACAGCGCTCCGCCTCCGTCGCTGATGGTCGCCGATATCACCGACACCGGCGCGGGCGATCGGCCCGACCCGAGCTACCGGGCCGCCATCGCCAGGGCCGAAGCCGCCGGGATCGCGATCGCCGGCTACGCGAATACCGACTATGCGCGGCGTCCCGCAGCGGCCGTGGAGACCGACATACGGCATTACCGGGCCTGGTACCACGTGTCGGACATCTTCCTCGACGAGGTGTCGAGCGGCCCTGGCGGCCTCGGTTACTACCGGGGCTTGGCCCGCTACATCCACCGGCTCAGCCCGGGATCGACCGTGATGCTGAACCCCGGCACGTACCCGGCCGAGCAGTACATGTCGATCGGCGACGTCGTCCTGGTCTTCGAGGGCAGCTACGCCAGCTACCTGGCGCTCCGGGTTCCTGGCTGGGTCCGCGACTACCCGGCCTCGAAGTTCGCCCAGTCGGTCTACGGCGCCCCGCGGTCGCGGCTGGCCGCCG
>JADGPC010000346.1 GCA_017882645.1 Streptosporangiales bacterium
AAGCCCGCAGCCGCCACAGCGGCTACCCCGTAGCAGACGGCTACGGACGGAACTGATTCTTGCCGCCGGGGTAATTCGGGAGGTAGTCCTGGTCTTCGGCCTCGGCCTCCCAGAATGGGCCGGCCTCGCTGATCTTGGTCATGACCTTGCCGGGCCAGAGGCCTGAGGCGTCGGCGTCGGCGATCGTGTCCTCGGCGACCTGGCGCTGCTCGTCGCTCGTATAGAAGATCTCGGAGCGGTAGTCGGAGCCGACAAGCCCTTCGCCAAGGTCGGGTCGGTGGATCTGGAAGAAGAACTCGAGGATGTCCCGGTAGGAGGTCCGCTCGGGATCGAAGATGACCTCGACCGCCTCGGCGTGACCCGGATGGTTGTCGGCGGTCGGGTTGTCGTTCTCCCCGCCGGTGTAGCCGACGCGGGTGGAGATGACTCCGTCGCGGTGGCGCAGCAGTTCCTGCGCGGGCCAGAAACAGCCCCCGGCGAGGATCACGGCCTCGGTGTTCTCCCTCATCGCGGTCCTTCCTCCGAAGTTGTGTTGAAGATTACTCTCGGAAGGCCTGCAGGCCCCGGCCAGCGGTCCCGACCACTGCTTTCCATGGGAGGGGCACTGGAAGAATCCGGTCTGCTCGATGCTCCAAGGCGCCGGGACGGGCGCATTGGCGCTTCCCGTCACGAGGGGCCGAACGAAGGACGGGGCCTTCGGCAGCGAGCCGTGCTCGACCCGGGCGACCGCGAAACCCGCGGCCACGAGTCCGCTACCGCCCTGCCGACTAGGTGCGGACCGCAACTGGTGAGTTCGCTGTTACCGGGCGGCACAGAATGTCCCAATCGGGGCAGCTCATTGGACTGGCCCCTCTAGCGCCTGAGTGATGATCTAGGGTGTCGGAACGCGAGGAGACCTGCACACTCGGTTCGCGGAATCCGCTGTCGAGCTGTTGGTCGAGGCGGCGTCAGGCGGTGCGCAGGTAGGTGAGCACGGCCAGGACGCGGCGGTGAGCGTCTTCGGTGTCGGCGATGTCGAGCTTGGCGAGCAGCCGGCGTACGTGGGCCTCGACCGTGCGCTCGCTGAGGAACAGCCGTCTGGCCACGCCGGCGTTGGTGTAGCCCTGGGCCATCATCCGGAGCACGTCGTGTTCACGTTCGGTCAGGTCGTTGAGGCCGTGCCGCCCGTCGGTGCGGTGCATCAGCTGGCCGACGACGTAGGGATCCAGCGCTGAGCCGCCGCGGGCTACGCGATCAACCGCGGCCAGGAAGTCGGCCACGTCAAGGACGCGGTCTTTGAGCAGGTACCCGAATCCGCCCCGGGCGACGAGGTCGACCGTGTGCGCGGTCTCCACGTGCTGGGACAGCAGCAGGACACCGATCTCCGGATGCGCCGCCTTGATCTGGGCGGCCGCGCGGGTGCCCTCGTTGGTGTGCGTCGGCGGCAGCCGGATGTCGAGCACGACGATGTCGGGTTTGTGTTCGGCGACCAGGTCGGCGAGGCCCTCCGCGCAACCGTAGGAGCCGATGACGTCGTGACCAGCGTCCCGGAACAGGCCGGCGAGACCTTCGCGCAGCAGGACTTGGTCCTCGACCAGCGTCACCCGCACGGCAGCTCCGCCGTCAGCAGGGTGCCCGTGGCGTCGCTGCGGACCACGAGCTGGCCGCCGACGGCCTGCACCCGGTCGGCGAGTCCGGCCAGTCCGGATCCCGGCCGCGCGGCGGCCCCGCCGACCCCGTCATCGGCAACGGTCACGATCAGGCTGCCGTTCCGGCGAACGGCGCTCAAGGTCGCGGCCGACGCCCGGGCGTGCTTGATGACGTTGGTCAGCCCTTCGCAGCCGACGAAGTAGGCCGTCGCCTCGATATGCCGGTCTAGCCGCTCGGCTGGTACATCGGTGGTGATCGGCAGCGGCGCGCGTCCAGCTAGCTCGCGGAAGGCGGCCCCGATGCCGGCGTCGAGCTGGGCGGGCGGCAGCTTCTGGGTGAGGTTGCGTAGTTCCGCGATGGTTGCGGCGAGGTCGGCGACCGCGGTGTCGAGCCGGTCGGCCTCGGCGGTCAGTCCCTCGGCCCGGATGCGTGCTTCGGCCGCCCGTAGCGAGATGCCGACGGTGACGAGCCGCTGCTGGGCGCCGTCGTGGAGGTCGCGCTGGATGCGGCGGCGCTCGTCGTCGGCCGCGCTCGCGATCCGGGTCCGGGACCGCTCCACTTCGGCGAGCTGCCGGTTCAGGCCAACGCCTAGCCGGGCGATCTCGATAGCGAGCCGGCTGCGTTGGACGGCGGCACGGACCGCGGCCACGTGGGCCGGGTCGCTGGTGCGGGCGTACTCGACGATGACGTCGGCTGAGCCGCCACGGTGCAGGGCTACAGTCGGCCGGGCCGGATCGATCACCGCCAGGCTGCCCCGGAGGTCGCTGTACTGGTGGGACGCCGGCAGGAGCAGAAGGATCCGCAGCGCCGGATCGTGCAGCACATCGCGGAGCAGGTCCTCGACCCGCTCCGGCTGCTCGGTGCCGGCCCGCAGCCGGTCCATGAACGCGTCTATGCGCATGCTCGCCGAGTAGCGCTCGCGGGCGAATCGGCGGTCCACGAGATCTTGTACGCGCCGGCGCAGTGGCCGGAACGCCACCGCGGCGATCAGCGTGCCGCCCGCCACGGTCCAGGACGACTGGCCGCCGAGCACCGCGCCAAGCACGATCGCGGTAGCGCCGTAGGCGGCGGCGAGGAGGACCGACAAAGCGAGGTACACGACCGTGCGGTTGACGATCAGGTCAACATCGAAGAGCCGGTGCCGCAGGACCGAAGCACCCAGGCACAGCGCGGCGATGATCAGGATTACCGGGGTCAGCGCCCGGACGAACGGCGAGCCGTCCCAGAACGCGAAGCACACCGGAGCCAGGACCACGATGTCGAGCCCGGCCAGGGCGACCCACTTGAGCTGCAGCCGCTCCACCGGGCCGGCCGCGCGATAGCGCACGACAAGCGAGCTGAACGAGCCGATCAGCGCCAGCGTCATCAGCGCGCCGCCGGCGGCGGCCATGATGTGCCACTCCGGGCCGGCCACGGCGTACGGGTTGGCTCCGGAGACATAGTTGCCGCCGGTTCCGGGATCAAGCAGGTACCCGGCTATGAACAGCGCGGTGCCGGCGCAGCCGGCGTAGGCGATGATCCGCCACCGTTGCCCCGGTAGTCGTCCGGTCGGAACGAGCAGCAGTGCCAGGATCCACATCAGGACGGCCGGCGCCCAGCTCCCGTATCCGATCCACTCGGCCAGCGGCCCCCCCGGCCAGCCCTGGGTTGAGGCCCGGTGCCCGTAGTCGCCGATGAAGTCGCCGAACACGGCGCTGAATGTGCCGATCCCGGTAAGGATCCACCCGATGGGATTGCCTGGGTGGCGGACGGCGATGAGGCCGCCGATGAGCACGATCGTCAGGGTGTAGAGCGCGAACAGGATGCTTTGGTACGCCGGCGTCGACCCCCAGCTGACCGCGATCGAGGCGGTCTCGGCCAGCACAGCCACGCCGGCGCACACGCCGGCCAGCTGAGCGGCTCGCGAGGATCCCACACCCTCATTGTCGCCTAGGGCCGCCCCGCGTACATCAGTGCCAGTACTCCATCAAGTGCGGTGCTGGTGCCGATGTGCTGTCCCCGCCGCGCTCCTAGCGTCGATACCGGCCCTGCTGCTCGCAGGCCGGCTCATCGATGCAAACGAAGGAGCTCCTGCCGTGACTACCCGTTCCGTCTCCCTGCCGACCCTGCCGGCCGGCCTGTTCGCCCTCGCCAGCGTCATCGACATCGCCTTCCTAGCGGCGATCGGCTCGAAAGACGCCGCGCCGCTCCCGGTGATCCTGCTGTTCGCCCTGCTCGGCCTCGGCACACTCGCGGCCCTGGTCCCCGCCCGCAGGGGCAGCCGCCCGGCGCTGATCATCGCCGTCGCGCTGCGCAGCATCTCGGGCCTGCTCGCGTTCGTCTCGTTCTTCGCCGGCGCGCCGCTATGGGTGATGGCCTGCGAAGGCATCGTCATCGTCTCGACGGTCGTGGCGCTCGTACTGATGCGCCGCCGGCCCGCGGTCACTGTGCCGGCATGACCACCGCCACCGCAGCCGAGAGCGCCAGGACCGCCGGCCGCCCGCTGGCCGGCTGGCTCTGCGCCGCCGGCGGCGGCCGCGGCCAGATGCTCAAACCGCACGGCATCCACCACGTCAGCAACAACACTGAATACGTAGCCGCCCCCGCGTGCGAGCAGCGTAGCTTCCGGGACCGGCAGCGCCCGCAAGCGTGACATATACGACCGCAGGGTCTTGGCTGCTCCCGGCGGCGGGCTGCCCCGCCAGACCTCCTCCGCCAGCCGACCGGCTGGCACCACCCGCCCGTCTTCCAGCATCAGCAACGCCAGCACCGCCTGCGAACGCGGGCCGCCCAGCCCGACTTCACGGCCCGCCCGGACCACCTGCATCTGCGGCTCCCGCAGAGCGGCCACTTCCTGCGGCCCCCGCAGAACGGCGGCCGCCCATTGGCGTGGAACTGGTACTTGAGGTAGACGACGGTCGCGGCTGAGCGCGACCGGGTCGTAGCAGCAGGAAGGCCATTGGAAGAGGATCTCCGGCACCGCGCATGGGGCCTGACAGACTTCCGGATCCTCGATCCTGCCGGTTACTTCCTGCGGATCACCGATCGAGCACCATAACAAGTGACAACTCCCGTTCACAGAATGGATCATCATCGCGGCATGAGCGGGCGTGCCGCAGTCCTCGCCGGGCACCCCCTCGGCTAGTGCCTGCACGGCACGGTCGCGGATCTGCCGGGCAACGGCCCTGGACGTCGCCCAGGCCAAGTGCCAGGCTCAGGTCCGGCGGCAAAACGTCGCACTACCGATCCGGGCCAGCCCCGGGCCGGGGTTAGCCGGATGTAGACCAGCTGAGCGTCGCGGCGCCCAGGCACACAAGGCATCAAAGGAGACCGTCATGAGCGTGTACAGGGTGACCGAGGTCATCGGGACAAGCGGCACTTCATGGGAAGAGGCGGCAGCGGAGGCGATCAAGACGGCAGCCGG
>JADGPC010000347.1 GCA_017882645.1 Streptosporangiales bacterium
AGCCAGAGCGCGACGTAGACGAGCGCGACGAGCACGGGCACCTCGATCAGCGGGCCGACGACGCCGGCCAGCGCCTGGCCAGAGGTGACGCCGAAGGTGCCGATCGCGACAGCGATGGCGAGTTCGAAGTTGTTGTTGCCGGCAGCGGTGAACGCCAGGGTGGTCGTTTTCTCGTAGCCCAGGCGCAGGTGTCGGCCCAGCCCGAAGCCACCGAAGAACATCACGGCGAAGTAGGCCAGGAGCGGGACCGCGATCCGCGCGACGTCCCAGGGCCGGCTGGTGATGGTGTGGCCCTGCAGGGCGAACAGCACGACGATGGTGAACAGCAGACCGTAGAGGGCGATCGGCCCGATCCTGGGCAAGAACCGGGTCTCATACCAGTCCCGGCCTTTGGTCTTCTCGCCGATGGTGCGGGTCAGGTAGCCGGCGACGAGCGGGATGCCGAGGAACACCAGCACCGACACCGCGATCGCGGTGATCGAGAAGTCCGCGCTGGTCGTGGACAGCCCGAGCCAGCGGGGCAGGACCTGCAAGTAGAACCAGCCGAGCGCGGCGAATGCGAGGATCTGGAAGACGGAGTTGATCGCGACCAGCACCGCGGCGGCGTCGCGGTCACCGCAGGCCAGTTCGTTCCAGATCAACACCATCGCGATGCAGCTGTGCGAGCCCGACGATGATCAGCCCGGTGCGGTATTCGGGCAGGTCGGGCAGCAGCAGCCAGGCGAGGGTGAACATCAGCGCCGGGCCGATGATCCAGTTCAGCAGCAGCGACCCGAGCAGCAGCTTGCGGTCGCCGGTGACCCCGGCCTAGCTGAGGCCTAGCTGTGGCCTAGCTGGGTGTGGCGGACCTTGGCCAGCACCGGGAACATCATCAACAGCAGCCCGATCGCGATCGGGAGGCTGACCGAGCCGACCTGGACGGTGTTCAGGTCGCCGGCCAGCGAGGGGATGGCCCGGCCCAGCCCGATCCCGATCGCCATCGCGGCGATGATCCAGACCGGCAGGAACCGGTCCAGTGTCGACAGCCGTTGCAGGACCGGCGCGTTCGCGTTGCCGGTTGCCGTGTCGGTGACGACGTCGCTCACCGGCATCCGCAGGTGCCGGCTTCGTGCTGCGGTCCGCAGCAGTCCGCGTTGGCTGCCGGTTCGCAGCAGGTCGCTCGGGCCGAGGGGGCGCAGCAGGAGCTGGCGGACGGTTTGGTGGCGCGGATCAGAGCCGAGTGCATTCCTGGTGCGGCCTCGTGGGTGTAGTTGACTTCGGCGTCGACGAACCCGACCTTGGCCAGGCCGTCGAGGTATTCGCTGCGAGACAGGGCGCCGGCGATGCAGCCGACGTAGGAGCCGCGTTCGGCCCGGTCGGCGGTGGTGAGGTGGTCCTCGGCGACGACGTCGGAGATGCCGATGCGCCCGCCCGGGGTGAGGACGCGGAACATCTCGGCCAGCACCGCGGGCTTGTCGACCGAGAGGTTGATGACGCAGTTGGAGATCACCACGTCGACCGTGGCGTCGGGCAGCGGGACGTCCTCGATCGTGCCCTTGAGAAACTCGACGTTGGCGGCGCCGGCCTTGGCCTTGTTGGCTTCGGCGAGGGTGAGCATCTCGTCGGTCATGTCGACGCCGTAGGCAAATCCGGTCGGTCCGACCCGGCGCGCGGACAGCAGCACGTCGATGCCGCCGCCGGAGCCGAGGTCGAGGACCTTCTCGCCGGCGCGCAGTTCGGCGACGGCCATCGGGTTGCCGCAACCGAGCGAGGCGGCGATCGCCTCGGCGGGCAGTTCGCCCTGCTCGTCGGCGCTGTAGAGGGCCGAGCCGAACGCGTCGTCGACCTCGCCGGCGCCGCCGCAACAGTCGACATTGTCCGCCGGTCCGCAGCAGAGCTGGTCGGCGTCCACGACCGCGAGCGCGTCGCGTCCGGTCGTGCTCACCGCGGTGGCGGCCGCGGCGTAGCGGGCGCGGACCTGTTCCCGCAGCTCGCTGTCCGCGTCGTTGCTGGCGCCCGTGCCAGTGTCGGTGCTGGTGTCGGTCATGCGATCCTCCGATTGACGTTCCTCGATGTATCGAAGATGACTGATGCATCGACGTTTGTCAATGCGTGTGGCAGACTGGGATCCATGGCCAGCCGTACCGCCCTACCCGCCCTGCCCGTCCACCCCGTCGGCGCGGCAGCGTGCTGCGCGCCATTGACCGGCAGTGCCTTGGACGTGGCTGCGGCTGAACAGCTGGCCCGCAGTTTCAAGGCGCTCGGCGACCCGACTCGGGTGCGGCTGGTGTCCCTAATCGCCGCGGCTGAGGGCGGCGAGGCGTGCATCTGCGATCTGACCGAAACGGTTGGCTTGGCGCAGCCGACCGTCTCGCACCACATGAGGCTGCTGGTCGACGCCGGGCTGGTCACCCGCGAGCAGCGCGGCAAATGGGCGTACTACCGCATCGTGCGCGCCGCGCTCGACGAGCTCGCGGGGGCGCTGTCCCAGAGATAGTTGCGGCTCCGTCGCCGCGATCAGACCGGGAATCGTCCCAACTAGGCCCGGGACTCCTGAACGTGTCACCAGCCCCAAACTGGGATGATCTTGGCCCGTGGGCGTTCAGACGGGGAAGCGGCCGATGACTTGGTCGTAGCTGGCTTGGGCGTCGGTGAGGGCGAGGCGGCTGTAGATCTCCAGCGATTGTCGGCTGGCGTGGCCGCTGTAGGGCTGGATGAGGGCGTCGTCGATGCCTTGGGTTTTGAGCCAGGTGAATAGGAAGTGTCGCAGCCGATGTGGTGGCATGTTGTGCGGTAGCCCGGCGGCGGTGGCGTAGCGGGCGAGCAGGGCACGGACGCCGCGGGTGGAGTATGGCTTCTTCCAGGAGGACTCGAACAGGAACTGCC
>JADGPC010000348.1 GCA_017882645.1 Streptosporangiales bacterium
TCAGCTATCTGTCGTCCTGGGGCGACAGCGCGACGCGCGCCTTGCGAGTCCTGCAGGCGGTGCTCGGTCACATCAGGCTCGACGCTGACTCCGATGCCGTCGCCGAGGCGGAGTTCGACGCCCTTCATCCCTGAGGCCCGGGCCTGGCTCTGACATCGGGCTGAGGCATCCAGCTCCGACGTTCAGCTCCGACGTTCAGCTCCGACAACTCCAGCGGTCGGCTCCAACGGTCGGCCCGGGGCGGGTTCAGGCGATGCGGGTGCCGCGCGGGAGCTTGCGGATCGGGGTGCGCAGCCGCCGCACGGCCAGCCAGGTCGACACGCCTCCGATGAGACCGAGGAACGCGAAACCGTACGGCCAGACCGCGGGCACTCTGTTGAGGCGTTCCCGGTCGAGCTTCTGCTGCTGAGCCTGCTGTTGCGCCCCGCCCTGTTGTGCCCCGCCCTGCTGGGACAGGCTTGCCACGCTCGGGCTCGGCTGGAGCTCCGGCCAGCACTCGTTGACCGGGCCCGCGGTGGTGCCCATCCTCGCCGACCTGGCGCCGTCACTGATCATCTGGAGCGGCTCAAAACCGAGGTAGCTCACCGGCTTGCGGGACGGAGCGGCATCGGCGACGACGACGAACGGGTTGAGCGCCAGCAACCACCAGGTGCGCTCGGTGTGCATGGTCGACTGTGTCCGGACGATGTACCCGCAGTCCGCCGCGGTGGGCTCCGGGGCGGCTGTGCCCTGGCCGGATGTCGGGTTGTGATCCTCGTACCAGGTCGCCGGGATCGTCTTGACGCGCACGCTGTCCTGGGTCGCCAGGATCGGCATCGAGATCAGGAACGCGATGACTGTGCCGGTGGTGAGCGCGGCCACCGTGAGATACGTCAGGACCGCTGACGAGATCGTTCGCGCGGTGAGCGTGGAGAACATCAGGCCCAGCGCACAGATGACGGCCAGCACAAAGGCCAGCACGGCCACGGCCAGGAGCATCCGGCCGACCTCGATCCCGCCGGCGATCCAGGCCCACACCAGGAAGGGCGAGGCGGCGAGCAGGAACGCCAGTGCGATCGCCCAGGCCGCGAGGAGCTTGCCGATCACGATGTCCGCCGAGGTCAGCATCGTGGTCTGCAGGGTGGCCAGGACCCCGTGCTCCCGGTCTCCGTTGATGGAGGTGGCGGTCAGCGACGGGACGACGAGCATGCCGAGCCCGAGGACGAAGAAGAGTGCCACGTCATACAACGTGGTGCCGCGGTCGGCGGCAAGCGTCGGGGCTGGGCCGCTGGCCTGCCTGTTCACCGCCCACCAGGTGAGCCCCGCGACGGCGCCGATCATCAGGAACCAGACGCCGAGGACGACGGGCCAGCGCGAGGTGCGCAGCCGCTGCCTCAGCTCCAGGACGGCGATGGTCCTGACTCCCTGCACGCTCACTGCCGGTCCTCCGTCGCTGCCAGGTATGCCGTCTCCAGAGCCCCGTAGCTCGGGGCGAAGGCCGTGATCGGTATGCCATCGCCGACGAGCACGGCGAGCAGCTCCGAGGCGGCGAGGTCCCCGGCGACCTCGACGTCGACGGGGTCGGCCAGCGGCAGGGTGGCGACACCGTGGTGGACCAGTGCCGCCATCAGCCGGGGCGGGTCGAGCGAGGTGATCCGCCAGTGAGAGCTGTGCGGGGCGGAGCCGGAGCCTGCGTCGGAGCTGAGATCCTGCGTGGCGACGCTGCGGCCCCGGGCGACGATCACCGCGCGGTCGGCGATCTCCTGCAGCTCGGTGAGGATGTGGCTGGAGACCAGCAGCGTCGCGCCGGCTGCGGCGAGCTGGCGCAGGATGTCCCGCAGCTCGATCCGGCTGCGCGGGTCCAGGCCGGACGCCGGCTCGTCCAGCAGCAGGACCGAGGGTTGGTGCACGAGTGCCCTGGCCATTCCCAGACGCTGTTTCTGCCCGCGGGAGAGCACCCGGGCCGGCCGGTCGGCCAGATCGCCCAGGTGGACCAGCTCGAGGAGGTCGCCAGCCCGGGCGCGCGCTGCATTCGGGGCCAGGCGGTAGGCCGCCCCGACGGTCTCCAGGACCTCGCGCACCGTGAGCGTGTCCCAGGTGCCGAACCCGTCCGGCATCCAGCCCATCGTCGCCCGGACCTCGCGTGGCGAGGTCACGGGATCGAGTCCGGCGATGCGGACGGTGCCGCTGTCGGGAGCCAGGAGAGTGGCCAGGACGAGTAGGAGTGTTGTCTTGCCCGCGCCGTTGGGGCCGACCAGCGCGGTCACCTCGCCAGCCCGGGCCTCAAGGTCGATGTGGTCGACCGCCAGCACGGACCCGAACGCTCGCCTGACTCCGCTGACCTGGATCCCGTCGGCTGAGTCCATGGCCTGGCCCTCTTCTCATGTTCGGATGCCGCGGGCAGCTGCCTCGTGCCAGAGTGCTCGCCGTGAACGATGCCCGCGCGCCCGAATCGCCCGGTCGCCCGTGATCAATGGGCACAGTGTCGCAGGGTCAGGGACCTCTTTGCCTCCCGGTATCGGCCGGGCCAGCTCCTCGGATGTCGGTGCCCGCCGTCCGTGCCGGTAATATTGAGCTGATGAGTGCGATCCGATGAGTACGACCAGTGCGGTTTCAGCGACGACGCGTGCGGTTTCGGCGACCGCCGGAACTGGCTCCGTAACGGTGCGGCCAGCAGCGACGGCGACGGCGCGCAAGGCGGTCCCCGAGTGCGTGAGGCAGGCAAGGAGACGGCGCTCTTTCGCCGTCATCAGTCACCCTGACGCCGGCAAGTCGACCCTCACCGAGGCACTCGCCCTGCATGCGCACGTGCTGAACCGGGCCGGGGCGGTGCACGGCAAGGATGGTCGCCGCGGCACCGTGTCCGACTGGATGGACATCGAGCGTGAGCGCGGCATCTCGATCACCTCGGCAGCCCTGCAGTTCACCTACCGCGACGCGGTGATCAACCTGGTCGACACCCCCGGGCACGCTGACTTCTCGGAGGATACCTACCGAGTGTTGTCCGCGGTCGACGCGGCGGTCATGCTCGTGGACGCCGCCAAAGGCCTCGAGGTCCAGA
>JADGPC010000349.1 GCA_017882645.1 Streptosporangiales bacterium
GGCGTCGTCGCGCTGCAGGACGGCTTCCTCGCCGATCCGGCCCACCGACAGGCGGATGACGTGCAGCCCGTCGGCCAGGTGCGGCCATTTCACGGTGCTGAACGTCACCGCCTTGACCGGCCGCCCGTCGAGGGCTGGAACCAGGTACCCGCTGCCCGTGATCGGCGCGGGAAATGCCGCCGCCGGATAAGCGAGCGTGATGATCGCCATGCTCGCGTACTCGACTTCGGCCAGTGCCGCGGCGGCGACCGCGGCGCCCGGCACCGGCTGGATCAGCCGGCTCGCCGGCCGGGCCGGCAGCGCGAGAATGACGGCGTCCGCGTCGATCCACTCGGGCTCGGGGGCCGTGCCGACGGTCAGCCGCCAGCCGTCCGCCGTCCGCGTCAGCTCCCTGACCGCTGCCTTCGTCCGCACCGCGGCTCCGCCGGCCACGGCTAGCGCCTCCGGCAGCGCGCCCAGGCCGTCGGCCAGGGTAGTGAACACGGGCGGTGCGCTGGCGGTACCGCCCGCACCGCCCGCGTTTTGCTGGCCGCCCGTGCTTTCCTGGCCGCCCGTGCTTTCCTGGCCGCCCGTGCTTTCCTGGCCGCTCGTGCTGGCCTGGCTCGCGGGCGGCCCGAGCAGCGACCCAGCGGCCTCGGCCAGCGAGCGGTGCCCGCTGGACGCCCGGGCGAGGGCGGGCAGCGTCGCCTCGAACGACAGCTGGTCCGTCCGGCCGGCGTAGACACCGCCGAGCAGCGGCTCGACCAGGCGGTCGACAACCTCGGCGCCGAACCTCGCGCCGACGTACTCGCCGACGGACACGTCGCCGTCCCTGGCCGTGGCGGGCAGCGCCGCGTCCTCGCGGGCCCGGTCAAGCCCGGCGCGGGACACGATTCCGGACCGCCCGAGCTCGCCGAGGTCGGCCGGCACGCCCATGAACTGGCGCCTTGGCAGCGACCGGAACTGGCCCCTGGTCCAGATGCTGGCCGACGTCGTGCCCGGGTAGGCAAGCCGGCCGGCCAGCCCGACGGCACGGATCAGGTCGATCCCTTCCGGCCGGCGGGCGAGCAGCGCCTCGGCCCCGGCGTCGACCGCGATCCCGGCTACCTCGGAGACGGCCAGCTTGCCGCCGACCCGCGGCGAACCTTCGAGTACGGTCACCGCCAGACCGTGATCGCGCAGGAAGAAAGCGGCGGCCAGCCCGGCGATGCCGCCGCCCACGATGGCTACCCGGCTGGGCCGGTCTGAGGAACTCACCCATCCACCCTGGCAGACCCGCGGCGCCGCCCGGACCTCAGGCCGGCCGCCGTCCGGCTGGCGGCCGGACGTCAGGCCGGGTCCATCCCGTACCGGCTCATCAGCTCCCGTTCCTGCTCCCGTTCCGGCGGCTGGCCACCCGACCAGAGCTGGTGCAGTTCCTCGAAATAGGCATCCATCGCCGGGGCGTGCAGGACGAGCAGCCTGGCGGGCTCGGGCGAGGAGTTGCCGAAGGTGTGGGCCGCGCCGCGCGGCACCAGCAGGAAGTCACCGGGCCCGCCGGCGGCCTGGTCGCCGTCGACCCAGAACGTGATCGCGCCGTCCAGCACGAAGAACGCTTCTGAGCAGTTAGTGTGCCGGTGCGCGGGCGGCCGGCCGCCCGGCGGCAGGGTGCGTTCCATCAGCGAGAAGTCGCCGCCGGTCTGCGCAGCGACCGCCTTGAACGCCATGACGCTGCCGCGGGCGGTCAGCCGATGCCCTTGTCCTGGCGGAACTATCGCTGTCACGGATCCTCCTGTTTCGCTGACCCTGATCAGGCGCGGCTCAGCCCGCCGTGAACCGGGCCGCCTGCTCGCCGCGCAGCCGGCCGGCGGGCAGTTTCCTGCCGCACACGACCAGCGCGAGGTCGTGCGCAGGGCCGGCCAGCAGCTGGCCCGATCCGAACGACCAGTCGAGATCGTCGGCCCGGAGCCCGATCCCGCCCAGGTCGGTGCCGAAGTGCTTGAGCGCGGCCGGCCCGGTGACGGACTCCAGCACGATCCGCAGCCGCTCGTCCGGGACGCGGCGGCCGATGCCGAGGGGCACGACGGCGTCGAGACCGTGGATCACATCGTGGGTCAGCGCGCCCACCAGGCCGCCACCGGGCGGCGTCCAGGGGTTGTCCGCGTTGTCCCGCAGCGCCGACAGCAGCTCCGAGGCCGGAGCCGCGGCGTCCCGCCGGGCACAGCGGTCGGCCATCGCGTTGAACCTGCCGCCCGACCGGGCCAGCTCGGCGAGGAACCGCGCGGTGGAGTACCTGAACGGCATCGTCAGATGCGCGACGAGCTCGCGGACGCGCCATCCGGTGCACAGGGTGGCGCTGTCCCAGGACTGGGCCGGCAGCGAGCTGAGCAGCTCGGCGAACTCCCGGCGCTCGGCGCCGATGTGGCGGGCTAGCTGACTGTCGGTCGCGGGCGAGGTGATCATCACGGTGCCTCCTTGGCACGGGTCTTCCTGGGCTGCTGCCGGGCCGGGTATCACGAGAGCGTCGCGAGGTACGCGGCGAAGCGGTCAAGCGAGGTCGCGAAGCCGGCCTGGGCCTCGGGCGTCCGGTACGGCGCCGGCACATTCGCCTGGTGGATGCTGACCTCGGTGCGCGAGCCGCCGAGGTCACGGAACGTCGATGTCGTGATCAGCCCGCTGTCCGGCTCGGTCCACACGAGCCGCTCCGGCTCGGCGATCTCCACGAAGACGGCGCGGGTCGGGTACTGGCTGCCGTCAGCGTCGTTCACCATGACCGTCTCGAACCTGCCGCCCGGCCGCGGGTCGACCTTGATCGTCTCGATCGGCGTGCTCACGCCGGCCGGGCCCCAGAAGTGGGTCAGGTGCTCAGGCTCGACCATGCAGCGGAAGACGAGCTCCCTCGGCGCGTCGAACACCCGGGTGTAGACGAGCTCGTCGGCTGCCGACGTGGAATCACTCATGACCGGTCTCTCCGTTTCACTGGGTCGATTTCACTGGGTCGAATTCACTGGAGTCGATTTCACTGGGTCGCTTCGTCCTGTGAAGGCTTCGCCTGCAGGTCGCGCAGGTGCTCGTCGAGCTTGTCGAACCGCTCGGTCCAGACCCGCCGGCTCTCCTCGATCCAGCTCGCCGCCGAGTCGAGTGCCGCCCGCTCGAGGTGGCAGGGCCGGAACTGGGCGTGCCTGGTCCGCGAGATGAGCCCGCAGCGCTCGAGCACCTTGAGGTGCTTGGAGACGCCGGGGAGGGTCATGGCGAACGGAGCGGCCAGCTCGTTGACCGTGGCGTCGCCGCGCGCCAGGCGCGCAACGATGGCGCGGCGCGTCGGGTCGGCCAGCGCCGCGAAGGTGGAATCGAGCTGCTCCTGCACCACCGTCATGCCGCCCTCCTCGGATGCCCTGACTTGTACTTCACCATCTGGTTAGTTAGCTGTCAAGTTAACTAAGTTCCGCCGTCCGCCCGTCCGCCCGGATGCCTTAGCGTCTATCCACTGCGCTGCATTCGCGCGCGACGCCCGAGAGCGAGGAAACCGTGGCCCAGCCGATCACTGGCGACGATCAGGACGTCCTGCTGCGAGCCGATGACGTCGACCTGGTGCGCGGCGGGCGCCTGCTGCTCGACCAGGTCA
>JADGPC010000350.1 GCA_017882645.1 Streptosporangiales bacterium
CCGGCACCGCCGAGAATGAGCCCGGCGTAGACCACGATCAGGAACGGCGTATCGAAATCGGTCGGGTACACGCTGATCTGCTGCGCCGCGTAGATCGCGCCCGCCAGCGCCGCGACCATGGCGCCGAAGGCGAAAGCCATCAGCTTGACCCGGTTGACCGGGATCGTCATCGACGCGGCCGCCAGCGGGTCCTCGCGCACCGCCTGGAAGGCCCGGCCGGTGCGTGAGGTTTCCAGCAGCCGCAGCACGGCCATCGTGGCCACGAGCACGATCACGAGCACGTAGTAGTAGCTCTCGTTGCTGGTCAGCGAGATTCCGAAGGCCCGGAGCGGATCGAGCCCGGGTATCCCGTTGGGACCGCCGAACGTGTGCGGCGCCACGTTGTTGCTGAACTCGACGAACGCCTCGCCGAAGAACAGCGTGACAATCGCCAGGTAGTCGCCGATCAGCCGCCGCGACGGCCAGCCGATGACCAGGCCCATGATCGCGGCCGCGATCATCACGATCGGGATCGACACCACGGCCCACAGGTGGATCCCGGCCGAGCCGATCTGGGCCGACGACAGCAGCGCGAATCCGTAAGCGCCGATGCCCATGAAGGCGATGTATCCGAGGTCGAGTATCCCGGCCCAGCCCACGACGATGTTCAGGCCCACCGCGAGCAAGGCGACCACGAGCGAGTCGATCCCGACCTGAAGCTGGAATCCGCCCAGGCCGATCAGCGGCAGCGCCAGCCCGGCCAGGCCCGCGAGCAGCAGCCTGGGCCACCAGCCGAGCCGCTCGCCGGCCCGCTGCGCCGTGCCCAGCCAGGACGGCCGGTACTCGCGGCGGTGTTCCTGCCTGGCCACCCACTCATCGGCCCCGACCTGCGGGCCGGCGGCGGGCGGCGGCGAATCGAGGCTCACGGGCTGGTCACACCTTCTGCACCTGGGCCCGCCCGAGCAAGCCGGTCGGCCGCGCCAGCATGACGGCGATCAGCAGCCCGAAGACGAGCAGGTTGGTGTAGGTCGAGGAGACGTAGCCGGTGATGAAGGACTCGGCGACCCCGATCAGCAGGCCACCGAGCATCGCACCGGGAATCGATCCGATACCGCCCACGACGGCCGCCGTGAAGGCCTTGAGACCGGCCAGGAAACCGATGTAGTTCGTTACCTGGTTGAACAGCAGTCCGGCCATCACGCCGGCCACCCCGGCCAGTGCGGAGCCCAGGAAGAACGTGGCCGCGATCGTGAGGTTCACGTTGATCCCCAGCATCTCGGCGGCCTCCCGGTCCGCGGCCACGGCCCGCATCTGCTTACCGAGCCTCGTCCTGACCACAAGCTGACGCAGGCCGACCATCAGGACGGTGCCCAGGACGATGACCATGATCTGTACCGCGTCGATGTTGACCGACCCGATCTGGATGCCGGCGGAGAACGGGATGAAGTCCGGGGTGTTGTAGACCCTGTACTGCCCGCCGAAGAGCAGCAGGGCGGCGTTCTCCAGGAAGAAGGAGATGCCGATCGCGGTGATCAGCGGGGCGATCCGCGGCGCGTTGCGCAGCGGCCGGTAGGCGAACCGCTCGATCGCCACGCCCATTCCCCCGGTGAGCAGGGCCGCCAGCACGAACATGATGACCAGCAGCAGCGGAACGGGAATGGTCAGCCCCTGCGCCCCGCCGAACCACTGGAGCACGAAGTAGCCGGTGAACGCGCCGACCATGTACAGGTCCCCGTGCGCGAAGTTCAGCAGCTTCAGCACTCCGTAGACCATCGAGAAGCCGAGCGCCACCAGCGAGTAGAGCGCCCCGACGGTGAGGCCGTTCACTAGTTCCTGGAAGAAGAAACTCATCAGGTGCGAATTCCGCCCGTCACCCAGGCTGCCCGACGGCGCGCCGGGCCGGGCCCGGCGCGCCGTCGGCAGCTATCGCGGTTCAGCAGGTCAGCCTGGGATCAGGTTGTACTTGCCGGATGAGTCGATCTTGAACAGGAAGAACTTGCCGTTGACCAGGTCGCCGTGCGAGTCGAAGCTGATCGGCTGCCCGAGGATCGTGCTCGGCTCGCTCGTCTTCTTGATCGCCGCCAGCACATTGCTCGCGCTCGGCGTCTGGCCGGCCTTGCAGACCGACGCGATGGCCTCGTCGATCACGTGCGTCGCCGCGTAGACCGGCGGGCCGAACGTGCCGAAGGACCCGTACTTCGCCTTGGCAGCCGCGGCGATCGAGGCGTCCGCCGGGATGGCCGTGATGTCGGGGCCGAACGACGAGACGTACGAGCCGGCGATCGTGAACGTGCCGGGCGAGAACAGGCCGTCCGTACCGAAGATGACGGCCTTCTTGTGCTGCTGGGCGAGGTTGCGCCCGAACTGCTGCGCGTTCGCTGCCACCTGCCAGGGCAGGACCACGACGGACGTGCTCGGCGTGACCTTGGCCACCAGCGACGAGAAGTCGGTGACCTTCTGGGACACCGACTCGTGGTCAACCTTGATCCCCGCCTTCTGGAAGATCGGCAGCATCGCGGCGACCAGGCCGGTCGAGTAGGCCTCCTGGTCATCGACGATCATCAGCGACTTCGGGTGCAGGTTGTTGATGATGTAGTTGGCGTCCTGCGGTCCCTGCACGCTGTCCTTCGACACGACCCGGAAGAACGTCGGGTACTTGCCGGTCGTCAGCGCGGCGGCGGTGGCCGATCCGGAGATGAAAGCGATCCCGGCCCGGGCGAACAACGGCCCGACCGCCTCGACTTCCTGGCTGCCCGCCGGACCCACGACGGCCACGATCTTCGAGTTCGAGGTGAACTGCTGGGTGACGGTCGTCGCCTGAGCCGGGTTCAGCTGGGTGTCGCCCTGGTCGAGCGAGATCTTCGTCTTGTTTGCTGCGTTATCCGCCGCTAGGGCGAGGTCAGCGAAGTGCAGCTGCTCCTGCCCGAGCACGGCCACCGGGCCGGTGATCGGGCCCTCGAAGCCGATCGACGCCACGCACGCCTTGGTGCCGCCGCCAGCGCCGCCCGCGTTCGTCCCGCCGCCGCCGCTGCTGCCGCAGCCGGCCACAGCGAGCGCGCCGAGTACCGACGCCGCGATAATTGTTCGTCCTTTCATGGACGTTGCCTCCACTTCCGGCCCTGCTCTGAATTTCTCGGGGTTATCAAGATTTCTCGGGGTTATCAAGGTCAGCCGCTTGGTGCGGCCGGCTCAGTGCTCTGGCCTCACAGATCGGCCTCGCGCGGGGTCAGCTGGCAGCAAGGCTCGCCTCAAGCGTGATCTCGGTGCCTGCCAGCGCGCGGGAGATCGTGCAGTTCTTCGCCATTGCGGCCAGGTCAGCGAAGCGGTCCTGATCCACCCCGGGGACCTCGCCGACCGTCCTGAGCGCGATCCGGGTGATGTCGAACCCGCCGCCCGCTGACGCGAGCGTTACTTCCGCGGTCGTGCGCAGCTCGCGCGCCGGATGCCCCGCCTCGCTCAGCAGGTTCGCCAGCGACATCGTGAAGCAGCCTGCTTCGGCAGCGCCGATCAGCTCCTCGGGGTTGGTGGCATGCTCGCCATCCTCGACGCGCGCGCGCAGTGAATACGCACCGTCGAAGGCACCGCTCCCAAGCGATATCCGGCCGCTGCCATCGGGCAGCGTTCCCTGCCAGCTCGCCTGGGCCCGGCGGACGATGCGGAAACTCAAATTCGCCCCTCCCCAGCGATCGAATTTGTTCCGCTGATCAAACCATTGCGCCGCACACTCGTGCAAGGGTGGCAATTGGGGATTTGGTAACAGTTGTGATTCGGTGCCGGAATCCGCCGGGCTATCCCGCCGCGCGCTGGATCGCGGTTCCCCGCAGGATGTCGGCCAGCTTGCTGAGGTCGATGTTGCCGCCGGAGACCACGCAGACGATCTTCCCGCGGCCGGCCCGGCCGGACAGGGCGGCCGCGACCGCAAGGGCGCCAGCGCCCTCGGCAATGACCCTGACCCGCTCGGCGAGCAGCCGGATGGCGGCGGCGACGTCGTCGATCGGTATCGCCAGGGCATCGTCCACGAGCGGGACGACGATCGGCCACATGGTGTCGAGCACGCGGCGGCTGCCGGCCCCGTCGACCAGCGATGGGCTGAAGTCGACGTCGGCCGGGTGCCCGGCGTCCAAGGCGCCGGCCAGCGCCGCGCCGGTCGCGGGCTCGGCGGTGATGATCGTCGTTTCCGGCCGCAGCGCCCTGATCGCGCTGGCGATGCCGACGGTGAGGCCGCCGCCGCCGTACGGGATGATCACGGCGTCCGGGTCAGGCAGGTCAGCGAGGATCTCCAGGCCGATCGTCCCGTTGCCCGCCATCACCGCGGGGTCCTGGACGGGGTGGACGAACAGGCCGTCGATGCCGTCAGGCTGGCCGGTCACGAGGATGTTCCACCAGTCGTCGTAAGGGAGCTTGCGCACCCGGCCGCCTAGCCGCTCGATCGCCGCGACCTTGGCCTCGGGGGCCTGCTCGGGCACGACGATCGTGGCGGGCACGCCGAGCTCGCGTGCCATCCAGGCGACGCCCTGAGCCATGTTGCCCGCGCTCGCGGTCACCAGGCCCTTCGCGCGCTCGCTCGGCGGGGCGAGCAGGATCGCGCTGGCCGCGCCGCGGATCTTGAACGAGTTGATCGGCTGCAGGTTCTCCA
>JADGPC010000351.1 GCA_017882645.1 Streptosporangiales bacterium
CTGCTCGGCCAGGATGTCGACGAGCAGCGGCTGATCGACTTCGCGATGATCGACCTCGACGGCTCGCCGGACAAGTCCAGGCTCGGCGCGAACGCGATACTCGGGGTCAGCCTGGCTGCCGCACGGGCAGCGGCCGAGTCGGCCCAGCTGCCGATCTTCCGCTACCTCGGCGGTCCGAACGCGCACGTCCTGCCGGTGCCGATGATGAACATCCTCAACGGCGGGGCACACGCGGACACCAACGTCGACATCCAGGAGTTCATGATCGCCCCGATCGGCGCGAGCACGTTCTCCGAGGCGGTCCGCTGGGGAGCCGAGACTTACCACAGCCTGAAGTCGGTGCTCAAGAAGCACGGCCTGAACACCGGGGTTGGCGACGAGGGCGGTTTCGCGCCGGAACTCGAGCACAACCAGGCGGCCCTGGACCTGCTGATGGAGGCCATCGCGGCGGCCGGCTTCACGCCAGGACAGGATGTGGGGGTGGCGATCGACGCCGCCGCCTCCGAATTCTACGGCGACGGGAGCTACACCTTCGAGGGCACCGCGAAGACGGCGGCGGAGATGACCGCGATCTACGCGAGCTGGCTGAGTGCGTACCCGATCGTGTCGCTCGAGGACCCGCTGGCCGAGGACGACTGGCAGGGCTGGCAGGACCTGACCGCCAGCATCGGGGACCGGGTGCAGGTTGTCGGCGACGACCTGTTCGTGACCAATCCGGAGCGGATCCGCCGCGGTATCGCCGAGCGGTCGGCGAACGCACTGCTCGTGAAGGTCAACCAGATCGGGACGCTGACTGAGACATTCGACGCCGTCGACCTCGCGCACCGCAGCGGCTGGCGCTGCCAGATCAGCCACCGGTCGGGCGAGACAGAGGACACCACGATCTCTGACCTGGCGGTAGCGATCAACTGCGGGCAGATGAAGACCGGGGCCCCGGCCAGGTCGGAGCGGGTGGCGAAGTACAACCAGCTGCTCAGGATCGAAGAGCGGCTTGACGATGCCGCCGCCTATGCGGGAGCCGCTGCGTTCCCGAGGTTCGCGGCAGCCGGCCGGTGACCAAGTCCGCCAGCTGGGCGGCTCGGCCGGGCGGTCCCCGGCCGCACTTCACCGGGCGCGCGGCGATCCTGGCCATCGTGCTCTGCGCGATCGCGCTGAGCCTGGCCTATCCGGTTCGCGAGTACATCGAGCAGCGCAGGCAGATCGACCAGCTGCAAGCACAGCGCAGCCAGATCGTCCTGCACCTGAAGAATCTGGAGCACGAGCGAAAGAGGCTGAACAGCCCCTCCTTCATCGAGCAGCAGGCACGCGACCGGCTGCACATGTGCCTGCCGACACAGATGTGCTACGTCGTGATCGCCCCCGCGACGAGGAACGGCAAGGCGGCGAAGGCACCAGCAGACTCGGTGCCGTGGTACGCGCGGCTCTGGTCCTCGGTTCAGCAGGCGAATCAGCCTCAGCCAGCCAGGGCGCGGCACGGGTGAGCCTGGATGCCGCCGGCCAGGCTGCCGTCACCCGGCAGCTCGGCAGGCCGCCGCGTGGCGCGCGGGCCGTCGCGCACCGGTGCCCGTGCGGCCTGCCTGACGTTATCGAGACCGCCCCCCGGCTGCCGGACGGCACGCCGTTCCCGACGCTGTACTACCTAACCTGCGTTCGCGCTTGCGCGGCCGCGAGCCGGCTGGAGGCCGGCGGTCTGATGCGCGACATGAACGCCAGGCTCGCGGCCGACGAAGAGCTGCTGGAGGCCTATCTCGCGGCGCACCTGGACTACGCGGCCAGGCGGGCCGCGGCGGCCGCGCTGGCAGGCCTGCCGCCCTTGGCACCGGACGCGCCGACCGCCGGAGGCATGCCGGACCGGGTCAAGTGCCTGCATGCCCTCGCCGCGCACGAGCTGGCCGTGCCAGGCTCGAACCCGCTTGGCCGGGAAGCCATCGCGGCCATGGGAGAGTGGTGGGCAGCCGGGCCCTGCGTCGAGGTGCCCGGGACGCCATAGCGGAGGGACCGATGGCCGTACCTGGTGCGCAGCGAGTAGCCGCGATCGACTGCGGGACGAACTCGCTGCGCCTGCTGATCGCCGATGTCGACCCGGCCAGGAACGCGCTCGCCGACGTGCAGCGCCGGATGGAGATCGTCAGGCTCGGGCAGGGTGTCGACGCGACAGGGCGGCTGGCACCCGAAGCGCTGGCCAGGACCTTCGCGATGCTGGAGCAGTACGCGCGAGCGATCATCGACTCACGGGCGAGCGCCGTCCGGCTGGTAGCGACGAGCGCGACGAGGGACGCCTCGAATGCCGCCGAGTTCAGCGCCGGAGTCCGGCGGATACTCGGCGTCGATCCGGAGGTCGTCAGCGGCTCGGACGAGGCCTACCTGTCGTTCTCCGGCGCGACGGCCGAGCTCGGCCGCGCCGGCGAGCCCGTTCAGCCGGACCAGCCGGAGCCGCCGTTCCTGGTCGTGGATATCGGCGGCGGATCGACCGAGTTCGTGTTCGGCGCTCCCGAGGCGGACGCCCGGCACGGGCTCGCTGCCATCTCTGTCAACATCGGCTGCGTCCGGCTGACCGAGCGGCACCTGCACAACGATCCGCCGACCCGGGAACAGGTCGCCGCGGCGACCAGGGACATCGATGCCGCGCTGGCCACGGTGGCCGAGGCGATCCCGGTGGCAAGCGCGCGCACCCTGGTCGGGCTGGCGGGCTCGGTCACCACCCTGACCGCAGTTGCCTTGGATCTCGCGGCCTACGACCCTGCGCGCGTCCACCACGCGCGCATCAGCGCCGGCCGGGTGCACGAGGTCACACTCAGCCTGCTCAGCCAGGGCCATGATCAGCGGGCGGCGAGCCCGGTGATCCATCCAGGCCGGGTCGACGTCATCGGCGCCGGAGCGCTGATCCTGGACCGGATCATGGACCGGTTCGGCTTCACTGAGCTGGTCGCCAGCGAGCATGACATCCTCGACGGCATCGCCTGGTCGGTCGTCACCGCGGCGGGCCGGAACTCCGGCCGGCCGTGAGCGTGCCCGGCGGCACAGACGGCTCCGCTGACGGTGGTCGGCCCGTGCCTGGCCCGGTCTGGCCAGGTTCCGGGTGGCCCGGTGACCCGGCGACGGCGGCGACACCCGTCGCGGCCGACGCGGCCAGTGTCCGCTCGCTAGCGGCCGGGGCGGGGTCGGTGGCCGAGCTGACCGCCAGGCAGTCGGTCTGCCGTGCCTGCCCGCGCCTGGTCGGCTGGCGGGAGCAGGTCGCCATGACCAGGCGGCGGGCGTTCGCGGACCAGCGGTACTGGGGCCGCCCGGTCCCCGGCTGGGGAGATGAGCGGCCCGGCGTGCTGATCGTGGGGTTGGCGCCCGCGGCGCACGGCGGCAACAGGACCGGCCGGATCTTCACCGGCGACCGCAGTGGTGACGTGCTGTTCGAGTCGCTATGGCGGTGCGGCCTGGCGGCCGGGCCGACGAGCGTGGCCGCCGGTGACGGGCAGCGCCTGCTCGGAGTCAGGATGGCGGCCGCGGTCCGGTGCGCGCCGCCGGAGAACAAGCCGACGGTCACCGAACGGGATACTTGCGAGCCGTGGCTGGCGGCGGAAATCGACCTGATCGCTGCCAGCCTGCGATCCGTGGTGTGCCTGGGCCATTTCGCCTGGCAGGCCGTCTGGCGCGAACTGGCCAGGACCGGCCGCCGGATCCCGGTACCGCGGCCTGCGTTCGGCCACGGCGCCGAGGTCATGCTGGACGGGCTCCTCGTTCTCGGTTGTTATCACCCGAGCCAGCAGAATACGTTCACCGGGCGGGTTACCGGCGCGATGCTTGACGCCGTCTTCGAGCGGGCCCGCACGCACGCGGATGCCGGCTGACCGGGTGCCGGCTTACCGGGGTGCC
>JADGPC010000352.1 GCA_017882645.1 Streptosporangiales bacterium
CGTCCAGCGGCAGTGAGCCGATGCCGAACCAGCGCGGGATCAGCTCATCGGACTCGGCCGCCTGGCCGGCGAATTCGGTGGCCACGAAGACCTCGGCGGTCTGGTTCCAGGACGGGCGCGCGGGAAAGATGAAGTTCAGGCTGGCCAGCCGGGTCAGCGCGGACACCGCGACGATCAGGCTTGATTCCTCCGCGATCTCGCGCGCGGCGGCCTCGGCAGGTTCCTCGCCCTCCTCGATGTGACCACCGAGCCCGACCCACCGACCCGCGCCGAAGCCGGTCTTCTTGAAGCCGAGCAGAACCTCGGGACTCGGGTCGGCTCCGGGGCTGGCAGGGGCTGGCCGGGTGATCAGCGCCAGGCACGTCCTGATCGTCACCGGGCTCTGCTGACTGTCACCGGGCTGACTGTCACCGGGCCGTTCTTCATCGGGTCAGCCTATGCCGGATCGAAGCCGGAGCCGACGTGCCGGACTCATGGCCGGCCCGTCGGTTCCCGGGGCTTGCGGGGCGGCCTGCCTCGCGACTGGCTAACTCGCTGCTGGCTACCTCGCGTCTGCCTCGACCAGGCGGTCGACGAGCTCGTCGACGTTGCCCGACTTGGGCAGGTCCCGCTTGGCCAGCAGGTCACTCAGCTCGGCCTTCGTCATGCGCTCGTACCGGGCACGGGCCTGCTGCCGAGCCTGCCTGACTCGCTCGCGCTCGACCCGGCGAGCCTCGCGCGCCCGGTCTTCCTGCGCCTGCTCGGCCTGCTCGGCTTGCTTGCGGCTGGCCGTCGCGGCCTTCGCCGACTGCTCGCGAGCGGCCTGCTCGATGGTGTCGGCCTTGGTGCGGACGGCATGGCCGACCGGCTTGGTCCGGCTCCGCACCGCCTGGCCGGCTGATTCGGCGCGGTCCTGCACCGCACCGGACAGGTCCGTTACTGCCTGCGCCCACCTGACGGTCAGGCCGCGGTTCACAGCCACCGCCCGCTGGACGAGGTCGAAGTACCGCTCGACGGCCGGCACCAGGTCGACCTGCGGCAGGCTCGGAAGCTGGGACGTCCGGTCAAAGACCTCCTGCACGCCCCGGGACCAGAGGTCGGCCGCCTTCTCGACTGCGCCGCCTGCCTGACTGGCTGCGGCGCTGTACTGCCTGGTGATGTTCGGCATGTATTTCTCCATGACTCGTGAATTCGGTGCGCTTGACTTCGCGTGCTCAGTATATCAAGCGATTGCGTACTAAAGCAAGCGCGCACGGTTGACGGAGCGCCGCGATGCGCGGGCGCTTCAGACGCACAGCAAACGAGGCTGCCCCGCGGCTAGCTCATGAAACCTCGGCCGGGCGACGGGCCTGGCGCGGCGGAGTCAGATCGTGCCGCGCACCATGCCGATCAGCCGGTCGAGCACCGCGCCGCCGCTCAGCCGCAGCCCGTCGTGCTCGTACTCGCCGGTGACCCAGCGCCGCAGGCCACGAACGCGGGCGGCCGTGTCGACGGAGAACTGCTGCGGCACGTACATGTCGTCGTAGTAGACCGCGGCGGCGGCGGGCACCTCGTTGGCGGCCAGCCGGGCCTGGTCGTACAGCCGGGGCCACTGGTCATGCCGGGCGAGTATCTCCGCCGCGTCGGCCAGCGGCCGCAGCACCGGATCGGCCTGGAACATCCACGGGTAGACCATCTCACCGGTAAACAGGACGGGATCCTGGCCGTCCAGCGCCGCTTCGGCACTGAACGCGGGGAACTGCTCCCTGACCCGGTGCGCGGCCCACCCGGTCGCCTGGCCCTGCGCGTAGCAGGCCTCGTGCAGCGCGGCGTACAGCGGGGCGGCAGCGAAGGTCAGCATCGACTCGACCCGGTACAGGAAGCTGTCGCTGATCTCGTCCCCGTCGAACGCGTCCTCGAGCAGGTAGTGCAACTCGTGGCTGCCAGACGACATCCCCAGGCCCATGCCGAGGGCCTGGAACGCCTGCGCGGTCAGCGGCGCTCCTGACGGCAGCACGACATCCTTGCTAACCAGGTGGGCGGCGATCTGGCGGGCCTGCTCCGCGTCGGCCGGATACCGCTCGTAGTGGTCGGCATTCTTCGCCGCGACGAGCGGATAGGTCGCCAGGTAGACATCGTCGGGAGAGGTGTTCAGGCCGGGCAGGCCGCCAGTCACGAAGGCCTCGGCCAGCCCGTCCGGTGCCTGGGACAGGTACGTGACGGCGCAGAAGCCGCCGAAGCTCTGCCCGAGCACGCTCCACGGCGCGCCGCCGGTCAGCCGGCGCCTGATCAGCTCGGCATCGGCCACGATCGAGTCAGCGCGGAAGTGAGTCAGGTACCTGGCCTGAGCCTCCGGCGTGCCGAGCCTGGCGAGCGTCTGCCGGTTAGCCGGGCTTGAGCGCCCGGTGCCGCGCTGGTCGAGCAGCAGCACCCGGTACTCGCGCAGCGCGCGGTCGAGCCAGCTCTCGCGCCCTTTCGGCCGCGGGCTCGGCTGGCCAGGACCGCCCTGGAAGAAGCACAGCCAGGGCAGGTCTCCGGCTGCGTTGCCGGGGGCGGCGTCGGCCGCTCTGACTTCCCTGGCGAAAATCTGGATCTGCTCCCCGTCCGGGGCGGCGTGGTCCAGTGGCACGCCGAAGACGTGGTCGGTCAGGACGGTTCCTGGCTGGCGGAAAGTCGGCATGCCCGACACGCTACTTGGCGGCGATGCGGCAGGATAGCGGCATGGTGGCTAGGCATCGTCCCGCC
>JADGPC010000353.1 GCA_017882645.1 Streptosporangiales bacterium
GCGCGGCGGCGGCAACCACGGGCAGTCGCTCGCATACCCCGCTAATTCATGTGTCAACGGGTATCTCAACCGGTACCTGGCGACTGGCGCACTGCCGTCCAGGCCGGGCCTGGTCAACGCGACCTGCTCGCCGCTGCCTGACCCGCTTCCCGGCGGCTGACGCCGGCCGCGGCCGCTGCCGTTACGCTAAAGGGGTGCTGCGCACCAGGACTGGGCATTCACCCGCGCTCAGGCTCCTCACCGATCGCGATCGCGACGAGGCACTAGCGCTATGCGATCGCGATCCCGTCGCGAATGTCTTCGTCAGCGCGAGAGTCCAGGCCAGCGGGCTTGACCCGATGCGGCTAGGCGCCCAGGTCTGGGGCTTTCAGGAGGCGGGCCGCCTGGTCTCGCTCTGCTACGTGGGCGCCAACATGATCCCGGTCGAGGCCGGGCCAGCGGCTGTGACGGCCTTTGCCGAGCGGGCGAGACGGCAGGGCCGCCGCTGCTCCTCGATCGCCGGGCCGGCGCCGGTCGTCGGCGACCTGTGGCGCCAGCTCGCCCCGTTCTGGGACCGGCCGCGCGAGATCAGGGATCGTCAGCCGCTGATGGCGATCGCCGTTGACCCGCTGGTCCGCCCCGATCCCGCGGTGCGCCAGGTTCGCCCATCGGAGACCGGCATCCTGCTGCCCGCGAGCATCGCGATGTTCACCGAGGAAGTCGGCGTCTCGCCGATCGGAGCCGACGGCGGAGCCGCGTACCGCGCCCGGGTCCACGAGCTCGTCGCGGCCGGCCGGTCGCTGGCGAGGATCGAGCAAGGCAAGATCGTCTTCAAGGCCGAGATCGGGGCGGTCACCCCCCGCGCCTGCCAGGTCCAGGGGGTGTGGGTTCCGCCCGAGCTGCGCGGCCGGGGTCACGCCAGCCAGGGAATGGCGGCCGTCGTCGCGTTCGCGCGCCGTACCCTGGCGCCCGCCGTGAGCCTCTACGTCAACGACTTCAACGGCCCGGCCAGGGCGGCCTACCGGCGGGTCGGCTTCACCGAGGTAGGCACGTTCATGTCGGTCCTGTTCTGATCCAGCCCGTCTGACCCAGCCCGTCTGACCCAGCCCGGCTGACCTAGCCCAGCAGCCGTCCTGACCAGGCCAGCCAGCGAATAATCGAGTGACGCCTGGCCGGGCCGGTGCTAGGCTCCCTTGCCCTTGTGCCTTTCTCCCACGCCATCGAGGAGTTGCACCATGGCCTCGGCCATCGACGATAACAATGGCGCGGACCAGGTGCTGGCGGTCGAGCGAGACCATCTGGCTAACGCGCGGGAGTTCCTGCGGCTGATGCGCGAGGACGTGCTGTCACTGCCGGCCCTGGCCGGCGACCGGGTGTCGGAGGAGTATCTCAAGGCCGATCTGTACCGGCGCGCCGAATCGCTGCGTGACCTGCCCGATGCCCCGCTCTTCTTCGGCCGGCTCGACTACTCGGCTGGCGCCCCGGCCCCGAGCATCGGTCCCGGCGACCGCGACGAAACGGACGAGGCCTGGCATCTGTCGGCTGACGGATTCCACATCGGCCGGCGCCACGTGCACGATCCCGACGGTCACCCGGTGGTGATCGACTGGCGGGCGCCGGTGTCCCGGCCGTTCTACCGGGCCAGCCAGGGCGATCCCATGGACCTGGCCAGGCGGCGCCGGTTCGGTTTCAGCGGCGGGCAGCTGACCGCGTTCGAGGACGAGATCTTCACTGCCGCGGGCGCCGGAACGGCCAGCGAGCACGGCGAGCACGGCCAGCTCAGCCGGCTGGTCATCGAGGAGATCGAACGGCCCAGGTCCGGCTCGATGCGCGACATCGTCGCGACGATCCAGCCCGACCAGGACGACATCGTGCGGGCGAGCGCGGTCGACTCCGTCTGCGTCCAGGGCGCGCCAGGAACCGGCAAGACCGCCGTCGGCCTGCACCGGGTTGCCTACCTGCTCTATGCGCACCGGGAGCGGATGAGCCGGGGCGGCATGCTGGTGCTCGGGCCGAACCGGGCTTTCCTCGCCTACATCCGCAACGTCCTGCCCGCGCTCGGCGAGTTCGACGCCGAGCAGACCTCGGTCACCGAGCTGATCTCGGCGGTGCCCGTCCGCGGCGCCGACTCCGCAGGGGCGGCGCGGCTCAAGGGCGATGCCCGGATGGCCGAGGTGCTGCGCCGGGCGCTGTGGGAGCGGGTCGGCGAGCGGGCCGAGCCGATCCTGCTCACCCGCGGCTCACGGCGCTGGCGGGTGCCGGCCGAACGGCTCGAGGAGCTGGTCGACGAGCTGCGCGAACGAGGAGTTCGATATGGCACGGGCCGGGAGATGCTGTCGCACCGCATCGCGCACGTGATCCTCAGCCAGCTGGAGGCGGCCGGCGAGACCTGCGACGACCGAACCCATGAGGCCGTTCGCCGGACCAGCCCGGTCCGCTCGGCGGTCAACGCGATCTGGCCGAAGGCCGATCCCGTGCGGGTGGTATTCAGCTTGCTGTCCGACCCCGGACTGCTCGGCCGCGCGGCCGAAGGCCTGCTCAGCCCGGCCGAGCAGGCCGCCCTGAGCTGGCCGCGACCGCCTCGCAGCGCCGCCTCGGTGCGCTGGTCGGCTGCGGATGCCGTCCTGATCGACGAGGTCAAGGACCTGCTTGAGCGCACGCCGAGCCTGGCTCACATCGTCGTGGACGAAGCGCAGGACCTGTCCGCGATGGCCTGCCGGGCGATCGGACGCCGGTGCACGACCGGGTCGGTCACCGTGCTCGGCGACATCGCCCAGGGAACCACGCCGTGGGCGGCATCGAGCTGGGACCAGCTGCTTCGCCATCTCGGCAAGCCGGAGGCGACACTGGAGATCCTGACCACCGGGTACCGGGTGCCGCGCCAGATACTCGACTTCGCGAGCCGCCTGCTGGCTCAGATCGCGCCGGAGCTCGCCCCGGCGACGTCGGTACGCCAGGATCCGGGCTCGCTGGTCGTCACCGCGGTGCAGCCGTCGGGCATGCCGGCCGCGCTGTCGGCGGCGTGCGCCGACGCGCTGTCCCGCCCGGGGTCGATCGCGGTGATCACGGCCGATGGCGACACATCGGGTACCGCGGCCGTGCTGGCCGGCGCGGGCGTGCCGCACGCGATTCTCGACGGCGAAGCCGACGACAGCCAGCTTGTTATCGTCCCGGTCAGCCTGGTCAAGGGCCTGGAATTCGACCAGGTCATCGTGGTCGAGCCGGCCAGGATCGCGGCCGCCGAGGCACGCGGCCTGCATCGCCTCTATGTCGCGCTGACCCGTGCCGTGTCACGGCTGACCGTGCTGCATGCGGAGCCGCTGCCCGAGTCATTGCGGGTAAGCCCGGCTGTTGCCGCCAGCGCGGCAAGCCGCTGATTTCCCCGCTGACGGCCAAGCCGCGCTCGTCGGAATGTCAGGCGACTTTACTCTCGAAATGGTGCGATGCGGGTGATCGGAACGTGCAAGCGCCATGAGTTTGTCAACGGAACTTGCAGGTCAGCCCTTCGTCAGTGCATTCTGTGAAGGGTGCATTACTTTCTGCGATTCATCGAATACGTTAGGTGACATGGTGGCCTTGGTAGCTGGCCAAGCCAGCGGCGATCCGGACACGGAGCCTTACCTGCCGTACTTTCTCGACAAGCTGGAGGGCCTGGCCGCCGAGCTCAGCAAGCACGGGCTCATGACCAGGCTGATGGCTCCCGCAGGGCGAGTTCCCAGCCTGCATGTGGTGAACC
>JADGPC010000354.1 GCA_017882645.1 Streptosporangiales bacterium
GATCTTCTTCGCCGACCTGGTGTTCTCCAATGGCACGACGGTCAGCGCGAGACCTTCGGACTCGATCGCGCTCGCCCTGCGTACCGGGACCACCATCTTCGCCCAGGACGAGATCCTCGATGAAGCCGGAGTCGCGATCCCGGACGAGCAGGAAGACGAGGTCGAGAAATTCCGCGAGTTCCTCGACAACATCACGCCCGAAGACTTCGGCAGCGCGACCTAGTGCTACCTCGCGGCGCTGAAGGTGACCGCAGCCGCCTGGCGACGCGCCGGGGGAGATCGTTGACGATGGCACTCCACGGGCCTAACGTGCGAATCGTGCACTCCCGCGACGTGACGCTGCAGGGGAAGCCGGGCCGGAGGTGGGCGTGGCGGTAATCAAGGGCGACGGGCACGACGAGCGTGAGCGCAGCGCCGCGGCCCAGCGCGCTGGCGAGCAGGGCCTGCTCTTCGACGACGAGCTAGCCCCGCTATCCGAAGACGTCGGCTATCGCGGCCCGACCGCATGCGCGGCAGCCGGCATCACCTACCGGCAGCTGGACTACTGGGCCAGGACGGGCCTGGTCGAGCCGAGTGTCAGGCCGGCCAAGGGCTCAGGCTCGCAGCGGCTCTACGGTTTCCGCGACATTCTCGTGCTCCGGGTGGTCAAGCGGCTGCTCGACACCGGGATCTCGCTCCAGCAGATCCGCTCGGCCGTGGCCTACCTGCGCGAGCACGGCGCCAGCGATCTGGCCCAGATCACCCTGATGAGCGACGGCGCGAGCGTCTACGCGTGCACGTCACCCGACGAAGTCGTCGACCTGCTCCAGGGCGGCCAGGGGGTGTTCGGCATCGCGCTCGGGCGGGTCTGGCAGGAGGTCGAGGGGTCGCTGGCCGACTTGCCGGCCGACGCCGGGGAAGAGGCGGGCCGGCCGACCGGAGCGGACGAGCTCGCCAGCCGGCGCGCGCGCAGGATCGGCTAGGCAGAAACGCCTGGCCGGGTTCGGCCCGGGCTAGCTGGCACTTGTCCGATTCATACGTAATATCGCGTGTCGTGTTAGGGTAGCGGCTTGTGTCAGCCACTATCTCCGTATCTGATCTCCGAAAGGCCTACGGCGACGTCGCCGCCGTCGACGGAGTCAGCTTCGAGGTCACCCGCGGCGAGTTTTTCGGGATACTCGGTCCGAACGGCGCGGGGAAGACGACCACCCTCGAGATCATCGAAGGCCTCCGCAAGCCAGACTCGGGCGATGTCACCGTGCTCGGCCTCCCGGCCTGGCCGCGCAACGATCAGCTGCTGCCCAGGATCGGGGTCCAGCTCCAGGCGTCCTCGTTCTTCGAGCGGCTGACCGCCCGCGAGCAGATCCGCACGTTCGCCTCGCTGTACGGCGTGCCGGCCAAGAATGCCGATGACATGCTCACCACGGTCGGGCTGACCGAGCAGGGCGGCCTTCGCACCGAGAAGCTGTCCGGCGGCCAGGCCCAGCGGCTGTCCATCGCCTGCGCGCTCGTGCACGACCCCGAGCTGCTGTTCCTCGACGAGCCGACCGGGGCGCTCGACCCGCAGGCCAGGCGGAACCTGTGGGATCTGCTGCGTCAGATCAGCAAGTCGGGACGGACCGTGGTGCTGACCACCCATCACATGGACGAGGCCGAGCTGCTGTGCGATCGGGTCGCCATCATGGACCGCGGCAAGATCCTCAAGGCCGGCCCGCCTGCCGCCCTGGTCCGCGAGATCGACCAGCCGGTGCGGATCAGTGTCCAGTCCGGCCTGGTCAGCGCCGAGCAGGCCGGACGGCTCACCGGCACCGGGGCTGGCGAGGTCACCGACGACGGCGTCTCGCTCTCGATTGCCACCAGTGACCCGGCGACCGTGCTGTCGGGACTGGCCCGCGCCGACGCGCTGGCGGGCCTGCGGGTCCAGGGCGCCACCCTCGAGGACGTCTTCCTCAGCCTGACCGGAAGGGAGTACCGCGCATGAGAGGCGGCGGGTTCAGCAGCTTGTCCCGGGCCATGTTCCTCGGCTTCGTCAGGGACCGGGCCGCCCTGATCTTCTCGATCCTGCTGCCCGTGCTGTTCCTGCTCTTCTTCGGGTCCATCTACAAGAACACCTCGGCCCCCAAGCTGAACCTGGTCGCCGTCGGCCGGGTCGAGTTGCTGGCCCAGGCCAGGCAGGCCGATCCCGGCCTGAGCCGGATCCTGACGATCAGCCATGGCCGGTCCGTAGCCGCCGCGCTCGCTGACGTCCGTAAGGGCACCGATGACGGGGCCGTGCTCCAGCACGGGAACACCCTGGTCCTGCGCTTCTCGATCGCCGATCCGACCAAGGCCGGCCTGGTGAACTCGGTGCTCGGCTCGATCGTGCAGGACGCCAACCAGGCAGCGTCCGGCCAGCCAGCCAGGTTCACTCTCGCCGCCAGCCAGGTCGAGGACAAGTCGCTGAAGGCCATCCAGTACTTCACCCCGGGCCTGCTCGGCTGGGCGCTGGCCTCCGGGGCCGCCTTCGGCGCCGCGATCACGCTGGTCAGCTGGCGGGAGAACAAGCTGCTCCGCAGGCTTCGCCTCGCCCCGGTCGGCATCGGCTCGATCGTCGGAGCCAGGATCGGAATCGCGGTGGCGATCGGGCTGATCCAGATGGCCGTGTTCCTGGCCATCGCGACCTTGCCGTACTTCGGCCTGCAGCTGACCTCGGCCTGGTGGATGGCGATTCCGCTGGTCGTCTGCGGCATCCTGGCGTTCATGTCGATCGGCCTGCTAGTCGGGGCGATCGCCAAGACCCAGCAGGCGGCCACGGCCATCACCAACCTGATCATCTTGCCGATGGCGTTCCTCGGCGGCGCCTTCATCCCGCTGGACTTCGCGCCGAACTGGGTCAAGGAGGCGTCCTACGTGATGCCGCTGCGCTACCTGGTCACCGGCATGCAGGACGTCATGGCGCGCGGGGAAGGTCCGGCTTCGGCGCTGCCCGCGATCGGCATCCTGCTCGGCTTTACCCTGCTGGTCGGCGCGATCGCGGTGCGCATGTTCCGCTGGGACGACATCTAACCCTGTTCCCGGTATGCTCCGGCTTCCGGCTCTGCCGGACCCGAGTAGCAGCAGCCGACCACGGAGCAGCCCATGACGCAGCGGCAGCTGACCGTCCTGTTCATGCCGGAAAGCGCCTACGGGCCGACCAACAACTGCATCGGGATCGGCGACGTGCTGCGCCGGCGTGGGCACCGCGTCGTGTTCGCCGCCGAGGCCTCCTGGCAGGGCAGGCTCGAGCCGCTGGGGTTCACCGAGGACCTGGTCAACCTGTCGGAGCCGAGCGCGCAGGAACAGGACGCCGGACAGTTCTGGAAGGACTTCATCGCCAGCACCGCGGCGGAGTTCCGCAAGCCGACGATCGAGCAGCTGGAGACCTGGATCAAGCCGGTCTGGGAGGAGCTGATCGCCGGCGCCAGGTACAGCCACGACCAGCTGACCGAGATCGCGGCGCGAACCGGGCCCGACGTGATCGTCGAGGACAACGTGGTCGGGTTCCCGGCGCTGATGACGGCCGGGGCCCCGTTCGTCCGGATCGTCTCCTGCAACCCGCTCGAGATCAAAGGCCCGGACGTACCGCCCGCATTCTCTGGCTACCCGGCGGCCGACCGCGGCGGCTGGGCGGACTTCCTGGCCGAGTACGACCGGGTACACCGGGCCCTGTGGGGCGAGTTCAACGAGTGGTTCGTCAAGCAGGGCGCTCCGCCGCTGCCCGACCTGGAGTTCATCGGCCAGGGAGCGGTCAACCTGTACGTTTATCCCGAGATCGCCGACTACGCGCGCAGTTCGCCGCTCGGCGCGTCCTGGCACCGGATCGACTCGTCGGTCCGGCAGACCGACGCCGCTTTCACGATCCCCGAGCAGCTGGCCGAGGGATCGGGCGCGCTGATCTACTTCTCGCTCGGGTCGCTCGGCTCAGCCGACGTGGGACTGATGCGCCGCGTCATCGCCTGCCTGGCCGACACGCCGCACCGCTATATCGTCTCCAAGGGACCGCTGCACGCCGAGATCGAGCTGCCGCCGAACATGTGGGGTGCCGAGTTCCTGCCCCAGACGTCGATCATCCCGCTGTGCGACCTGGTGATCACGCACGGCGGTAACAACACGACCACGGAGTGCCTGCACTTCGGCAAGCCGATGATCGTGCTGCCGCTGTTCTGGGACCAGTACGACAACGCTCAGCGGGTCGACGAGCTCGGCCTCGGGGTCAGGCTCGACCCGTACGGCTTCACCGACAGCGAGATGCACGCGGCACTGCACAGCCTGCTCGGGAACAGCGCGCTGCACGACCGGCTGGCCAGCGCCGCTGAGCAGGTCCGCAGCCGCGACGGGCTGGCCGGCGCGGCCGACCTGATCGAGTCCGCGGCCAGTCTGGAGTAGGCTCGGATACCGCTAGTGACACCGTCCGGGAGAGTCCGCGCGCAGCCAGCCCGCGGCGCCGAAGGGGCAACCTCCCCGGAACCTCTCAGGCACCCAGGACCGGACGGGACAGGCAGCTCTGGAGTCATCGCGGCGTGCGCCGTGGCGACAGAGGGGGAGCCGGACGGTAACCGCCGCCCGTAGGCGACCCGACTCCAGGAGCCTGCATGAACTTCGCGCAACGGCACATCGGCCCAGATGAATCAAGCCAGCAGCAGCTGCTCAGCGCGCTCGGCTATGCCTCGCTCGACGAGCTGACCTCGGCCGCGCTGCCGGCGGGGCTCGCGATCGCCAAGCCGCTCCGGCTGCCCGAGCCGCTGCCTGAGGACCAGGCACTGGCCGAGCTGCGCCGGCTGGCGGCGAAGAACCAGGTCCTCACCTCCATGATCGGCCTGGGCTATTACGGCACGATCACCCCGCCGGTGATCCGCAGGAACGTGCTCGAGAGCCCGGCCTGGTACACCGCCTACACGCCGTACCAGCCGGAGATCTCGCAGGGCCGGCTCGAGGCGCTGCTGAACTTCCAGACGATGATCGAGGACCTGACCGCACTGCCGGTGGCTGGCGCCTCGATGCTGGATGAGGCGATCGCGGCTGCCGAGGCCATGACGCTGGCGCACCGGGCGACCGGCCGCGGCCGGATCTTCCTCGCCGACGCGGACTGCCTGCCGCAGACCCTGGCCGTGCTCGCCACCAGGACCGAGCCGCTCGGACTCGAACTGGTGACCGGCGTCGTCACCCCTGAGCTGATCGAAGCCCAGCCCGATGGCGAATTGTTCGGAATCCTGCTCCAGTACCCCGGTGCCAGCGGACAGGTCCGTGACCTGCGCCCGGCCATCGCGGCCGCGCACGCCAGCGGCGCGCTGGCCACCGTCGCCGCCGACCCCCTCGCGCTGACGCTGCTCACGCCCCCCGGCGAGCTGGGCGCCGATATCGCGGTCGGCAGCACACAGCGGTTCGGCGTCCCGATGGGGTACGGCGGCCCGCAGGCCGGCTACATCTGCGTGCGGGAAGAGCTGAAGCGGCAGCTGCCCGGCCGGCTGGTCGGCGTGTCGGTCGACGCCGACGGCCACCCCGCCTACCGGCTCGCG
Source organism: Streptosporangiales bacterium (assembly GCA_017882645.1). Classification (GTDB taxonomy): domain Bacteria; phylum Actinomycetota; class Actinomycetes; order Streptosporangiales; family Streptosporangiaceae; genus Chersky-822. The sequence continues at coordinate 5,514 of JADGPC010000354.1, forward strand.
CTGCAGACCCGCGAGCAGCACATCAGGCGGGACAAGGCGACCAGCAACATCTGCACGGCGCAGGTCCTGCTGGCCGTCATCGCCGCCATGTACGCGTCTTACCACGGCCCGGACGGCCTGACCGCGATCGCGCGGCGGGTGCACGCCAAGGCGGCCAGTCTCGCCGCCACCCTGGCCGCCGCCGGATTCGGAGCCAACCATCAGGCGTACTTCGACACCATCGGGGTGGTCATACCTGGCGGGGCCGCCGGGGCCGTGGAACGGGCCCGCGCCGCCGGGATCAACCTGTACCTGGCCGGGCCTGACCTGGTGCAGGTCGCGTGCGACGAGACGACGACCGACGAGCACGTCGCCGCCGCCGCTGCCGCAATCACCGGGACCAGCGAGGCCCCGATCACCACCGGGGCGGCGACGGCCGGCGATGACCTGGCCGCCATCCCGGCCGGGCTGCGGCGGGCGAGCGGATTCCTGGCCCATCCGGTGTTCTCCTCCTACCGCAGCGAGACCGCGATGCTGCGGTACCTGCGTCGGCTATCGGACTACGACATCGCCCTTGACCGGTCGATGATCCCGCTCGGCTCCTGCACCATGAAGCTCAACGCCACCGCGGAGATGGAGCCGATCAGCTGGCCGGAGTTCGCCGGGCTGCACCCGTTCGCGCCCGCCGAGCAGGCGGCCGGCTACGACGAGCTGATCCGCCGGCTGCAGGACGCCCTGGTGGAGATCACCGGCTACGACGCGGTCTCGCTGCAGCCGAACGCCGGCTCGCAAGGCGAGCTGACCGGGCTGCTGGCGATCCGGCAGTACCACCGGTCGCGCAACGAGCCCGAGCGGACGGTCTGCCTGATCCCGGAGTCCGCGCACGGCACGAACGCGGCATCGGCCGTCCTGGCCGGCCTGCGCGTGGTCGTGGTCAAGTGCGGCTCGGACGGCGCCATCGACCTGGGCGACCTGCGGGCCAAGCTGGACGCGCACGCGGGCACCGTGGCGGCGATCATGCTGACGTACCCGTCGACGAACGGCGTGTTCGAGGCGACCGTCGGCGAGGTCTGCGAGCTCGTGCACGCCGCTGGCGGCCAGGTCTACGTGGACGGGGCGAACCTGAACGCGCTGGTCGGGCTGGCCCAGCCGGGCGCTTTCGGCGCTGACGTCTCGCACCTGAACCTGCACAAGACGTTCTGCATCCCGCACGGCGGCGGCGGACCTGGCGTCGGCCCGGTCGGCGTCCGGGCGCACCTGACGCCGTTCCTGCCCCGGCACCCGATGCTGCCCGACATCTCCGTGGCCGGGGCCGTGACCGGCGATGTGCCCGCCGAGCTGCGGACCGGCCCGGTCGCGGCCGCGCCGTACGGCTCGGCGGGAATCCTGCCGATCTCCTACGCCTACCTGGTGATGATGGGCGCCGACGGGCTGCGGCGGGCGACGCAGGTGGCGATCCTGAACGCCAACTACGTGGCCAGGCGGCTTGACCCGTTCTTCCCCGTGCTCTATTCCGGCCAGGGCGGCCTGGTGGCCCACGAATGCATCCTGGACCTGCGGCACATCACGGCGCAGACCGGCATCACCGCCGAGGACGTGGCCAAGCGGCTGATCGACTACGGCTTCCATGCGCCGACGATGTCGTTCCCGGTAGCCGGCACGCTGATGGTCGAGCCGACGGAAAGCGAGAACCTGACCGAGCTTGACCGGTTCTGCGATGCGATGATCGCCATCGCCGGCGAGATCGCCAAGGTCGCCACGGGCGACTTCGACGCGAAGGACAACCCGCTGAAGAACGCGCCGCACACCGCGTCGATGCTGCTCGCCGACGAATGGGAGCACCCTTACGGCCGGACCGACGGCGCCTACCCGGCCGGCGGTGACCGCCGGGCCAAGTACTGGCCGCCGGTCCGCCGGATCGAGGGCGCCTACGGCGACCGGCACCTGGTCTGCTCCTGCCCCCCGCCGGAGGCGTTCGAAGGCTAGCACCGCCCGAGGCGTTCGAAAGCTAGCCGGGGCGGCCGCGCTCGATGGTGCGGCCCTTCCATTCCCCGCCGCGGCCGACGTGGTGGCGCTGGGCTGAGCTGACCGTCATTGCCGTGTACAAGACTGCGATCAGCGGCAGGCTGGGCGCCCGGAGCAGGGCCAGGCCGTTCAGCCGCAGGACCGGCGCGTAGCTGACCGACATGAGCGTCCAGCCGGCGATCCCGGCCGCAGCGAGCAACGCTGCCTGCGAGGCTGGACCGCCGCTGAGGCCGTTGCCGCCGATCAGGAGCACGATGCCGGCCACCGTCGCCGCCACCGGCACCAGGTAGAGCCAGGCCAGGCCGATCACGGTCCCGGCGAGCGCGGCGGGGGAGTAGCGCAGCTGGGTGTAGGCACTGCGCGCCACCATGTCCCAGACATCGGACAGCGCGGTGTACTCCCGCGTGCTGATCACGTCCGTGGTGAACCCGAGCCAGCAGTCACCGCCGCCGCGAGCCCGCTTCAGCAGCCCGCCCAGCGCCACATCGTCGATCCGCGCTCCCTTGATCTGCTCGAGCCCGCCCGCGTCTTCCAGGGCCTTCCGCCGGACCAGCATGCAGCCTCCGGCGGCCCCCGCCGTGCGTGCGCCGCGCTTGTTGATCCTGCGGAACGGATACAGCTGGGCGAAGAAGTAGACGAACGCCGGGATCAGCAGCCGCTCCGCGGGCGTATCCGCACGCAACAGCGCCATCTGCGAGACCAGCACCCGGTCGCTGGCGTCGGCGGCCCGGACCAGGGCGCTGACGGTTCCCGGCGCGTA
>JADGPC010000534.1 GCA_017882645.1 Streptosporangiales bacterium
GGCCGAGGACCTGCGCTACCGGACGCCGCTGCGGGTCGCGCTGACCGGGGCCGACCACGCGGGCAGCTACGTGTTCCTGGCCTCGGACCGGGCCCGCGGCATCACCGGCACCGTGGTCCACTCCGACGGCGGCGCCGCACTCCGGTAGCCCCCCGCCCCCCAGCCCCCGCCTCCCCAGCCCCCGCCCCCCCAGCCCCCGCGCCCCCAGCCCCCCGGCTAGCAACAGCGATGGCCCGCCGCTGTTGATACAGCACCGGTGATGGCCCACCGCTGTTGCTTCTGCTGGGGCCAGCGCCGCCCTGCGTGCTGGGTCAGGGTGGTCGCAGGCCGCTTTGGCGGGCCAGGCGGGCGGATTCGGTCCGGAGCTGGGTCGCGATCCGCGCCGAGGGTCGGGCCCGTCCGCTCAGCGCGCGCTGACCGGGTCGGCGGAGAAGACCGACTCGGTGTACCACTGCCAGGTGCTGCGGATGCCGTCCTCGCGCTTGATGGTCGGCGCGTATCCGAGCAGTTCCCTGGCCAGGTCGTAGGACGCGAAATTCCGGTCCACCTCGCCGGTGCGGCCTGGCCGGTACTCCACCGGGTGATCGGGCGCTCCGGCCGCGGCACGGCACAGGTCGGCGAGTTCGGCCACGGTGGTCTCCACGCCCGAGGCGATATGCAGGACCGTCCCGCCGGGCACGTCGCGCTCCAGCGCCAGCCGCAGGCCAGCCGCGATGTCGTCGACGTGGGTGTAATCGCGTGACGACGTGCCGTCGCCGTAGATCACCATCGGCTCGCCGCGGTGGATGGCCTGGAAGAACATGTTCATGGCGCCCTGCTTCCTGGCGCTCCACGGGCCGTACACGTTCCCGAACCGGAGCGCGACCGTGCGCAGGCCGTAGCACTGCGAGAAGGCATACGCGTAGCCCTCGCCGGCGAGCTTGCTCGCTCCGTACGGCGAGATCGGCTTGGGCAGCGAGCCCTCGTCGACCGGCGGCGTGGCATCGCCGATCAGCGCGCCCCCGGTCGATGCCTGCACGATCCGTTCCACCCCGGCGCGCCGCGCGGCGTCAAGCACGCGGAACGTGCCGAGCACGTTGACGTCGAAATTCGTGGCGGGATCCTCGATCGACTTGATAACCGAGCCCGCGGCGGCGAGATGGATGACCGCCTGCATGCCATCCAGGGCATCGCCGAGCGCCGCGCCGTCCCGGATGTCGCCCTCGACGAGCTCGGCATCGACGCCGGCCAGATGCGCCGGGTCCCCGGTCGTGTAGTTGTCGAGCACCCGCACCGAGTGGCCGCGATCGGCCAGCTGGCGGACGAGCGTGGCTCCTACGAAACCGGCTCCTCCGGTGACCAGAACGCGCTTGGGATCAGTCATGAGAGTCGAGACTACCCTGCGACCAGCCGGTTCAATCCTCAGCCGTGGTCGGCTACCCATGCCGCGATCAGGTCGGCGACCTGCGTTCTGGCGCCGTCCGGCTCGAGCAGGTAATGGTCGGCCCTGATGAACTCGAGGTGCTTGCGGGCCGCGCCGATAGCGTCGAAGAGGGCCCGGGCGTCGCTCTCGTAGACGCAGGCATCAGCGCTGGCATGAACGACCAGCGACGGCAGCGTGATTTTGGCCAGGTGCGGCGCCGCCGTGCACTGCGAGGTCCGCAGGCTCCACATCGACAGCCAGCTGCGCAGCGTGCTGGTCGTCCCGATGCCGAAGACGCCGTAGTTGGCCCTGACCGGCTCGCCCAGGTAACACCAGTTCGGCCGCCGGTCGGACGGCTCGATGCTCGGGTCGATCATCCGCAGGTCGGCCCAGGTCCGGTACAGGTTGAAGAGGCGGTCCCTGGCCCGGGTCCCGTCCAGCGCAGCCAGCTGGCCCAGGGCCCAGTCCGTGATGCGCTCGTTCCGCTCGCGCTGCGCGGCCCGGTAGCGCTGCTGGAACTGCGCGCTGTAGGGCGGCCCGTTCTCGGGGCTGAACGGGTCAAGGGCCGGGTCGGCGGCGAGCGGGTCGGTCTCGTCGGTCACCGAGGGATCGAGCCAGTTGGTCAGCACCTCGGGCCGCCCGGAGTGGGCAGCGAGCGCGACGAACATGTCTCCGGCCGGCAGGGCATCGACCGCGGCCAGCGGCCGCATCCCGGCGGCCGGCCTGACGTTAGGCTCGGTGGCCTGCGACTGATAGGCCGCCATCAGGGAGCCGCCGCCGGAGTTGCCCAGCAGCACGACGCGCCCGGCTCCGGCCTGCTCGCGCAGCCACCGGACGCCCACGCCGATCTCGGCCAGCGCGTGGTCGAGCAGGAAGTGGGCCTCGTTTCCCCGGAAGCGCGTGTTCCAGCCCAGGAAGCCGTAGCCGCGCTCGGCCATGAACGAGGCCAGGTAGTGCTCGGAGAAGTCGACGTTGTAGTGCGTGGCGATGAAGGCCGTCTTCGGCGCGGCGCCGGCCGGTCGGTGATAAATGCCCTGGCACGGATGGCCGCCGGCCCCGGCCCGGCCGATGACCGGCGACGGCAGCCCGACGAATTCCCTGACGATATCGCTCATGCGCTGCCTCCAAGCCTGGCGCGGGTGTGAAACTGAGTTTAGATTTAGTTATCTGTCCGCACCAGGTCGGGACGAGGGAGGCCAGTAGATGGAGTGGCAGAACGAGGAATTCAGCTTTGGCGGCGTCAACCACCTGGCGCTCGTCTTTTTT
>JADGPC010000355.1 GCA_017882645.1 Streptosporangiales bacterium
CGGGATGCTCGGCGAGGGACCGCATCGAGGCGAGCGCGGCGCTGGCCGCGGGGCGGGTGACCTTCGTCTGCCAGGTCAGCCAGGTCCGGGGGGATCCCTGACCGTCGTCCTCGTAGCTGCCCTGCGCCGTGAACGCGGCCAGCACCTTCGCCCGCGCCGCGGCGTGCACCGACTGGGCGGCTTCCAGGCCCCGCAGGCACTGCGCCTGCACCGGGCCGGGCAGCGACGCCGCGTCCGCCGCAGCCAGCCAGCCCAGGCCCGCGAGCACCATGTCCAGCGCCTCACCCGGAGACGACAGGCCACCCGCGGCGGGCGCGGACCCCGGCCCGCACGAGCGGGCAGCGGCGACGACGCGATCGGCGGCCGAAGGAGCGGCGGAGCGGGCCGATCGCCCAGCGGCAGCGCCGGGACCGGACAGGGAGTTACCCGAGCTGGCCCGGCGCGGCTCGGCGGCCGGCGCTTGCTGACCCCCCGGGTCTTGCTGGCCTGCTGGGTCTGGCTGGCCGGCCCGGTTCAAGGGGGCGTCCGGGCCGGCGCCGCTGACCGGGCCGCACAACGGCGCGAACCACTGCCCCGGTGAGGTTGCCTCTGACGTGCCTGGCGTTCCGGCCGGGCCGGGCTGGTCGGAAGGATCGCTGGCAGGCTGGCGGCTGGGAACGGACACCGGGACATCACCTCCTCACCGGACAATGGCAGGCAACAGGCTCAACGAATGGCTGAGGATCTTCGGCCCCGGACCGGCATGTGGCCGCTCTCTGGATGCCGACTCAATGGAGGGCCGATCAACCGGGAAGACGACTCCGCAAAGGGAGTTCTATGCGCCTGGAGCTAAGACCTCTGGTGATCCCGGTGACGCCATCTCTCTAGAACATGTACTCGAATACTAACAGCACCCACTGACAATTAGGGGTCGCGCAGACAGTTCGGGCGGCTTTGCGGTGTGGGCCGTCGACCGCGAGTCAGCGAGGCCGCACTCGATGATGGGTCCATACGTGAGCTTGTGAACAACTTCACGAGGCGGTGTCGCTTGGGGGCTCGAAGGGCGCCGGGGCTACTAGCGACGATCGGTAGGCGCATGGGCAGCGTCCGGGCGGACCGCGAGCACCCTCTGCTGGCCGTGGACCTTGAAGCCGAGTCGCTGGAGAATTGGCGAAGAACGTCCGACGGTTGCGGATACCCCGCGTATGTCCATTGTCCGGTCCACCCTCGCGCCAAGGTCTAGCAGCACCGGGTCGACGTCTTCCGGGGAGTACTTGGGGCCAACGGTCCAGAAAACCTCAGTGACGCCCTGAGTCCGCAACTTGGCGAGCACCCTATGGCCAAGTTCCGCCCCGGCCATGTCCCCCCGCTCGACTCGCATCACCATTGCAGCCCCGCCCGCAACATAGAACTCCAGCCATCCCAGATCCACGTGAACGGAGTTCGGCGGGAACAGGCGGGCGGCCGCTACTGGTTCAGGCGCGCTCGCGAGGCGAGTGTCGATTTCGGCCCGCGCTGTTCGTGTAGGAGGTGAGCGGCGGATAACTGGTCAGCCGCGCAACCGATCCAGGCGACGCCACCGCCGCCGCCATGCGAGGCACGAGGCAAAGGAAGCCGAAATGGGCCGAATAATCGTTATGAACCATCTGACCCTGGACGGGGTGATGCAGGGGCCGGGGCGCCCGGACGAGGACACCCGGGACGGGTTCGGGCACGGCGGCTGGGGGGTCCCGGGCGCCGACCAGGCGATAGTCGCCAAGATGGGGGAACGGATGGGCGGCGATCACGCATTTCTGCTCGGGCGGCGCACCTACGAGAATCTGCTCGCATCCTGGAACGCCCAGGGCGGGCCGTTCATGCAAGCGCTGAACGATACCCGCAAGTACGTCGCGTCGAGCAACCCGGCGACGAGGCTCTCCTGGCCGGAGTCGACTCTGCTGCACGGCGACATTCCGGCCGCCGTGGCGGACCTCAGGCAGCGCACGGGCACGAACCTCGTCATCATGGGTAGCGGCGTGCTGATCGGCTCGCTGATGGCCGCCGACCTGATCGACGAGTACCTGCTGATGATCCATCCGCTGGTGGTTGGCACCGGACGGCGGCTGTTCCCCGGCGGCACGCGAGCATCGCTGCGGCTGGCTGGCAGCACCGTCACGAGCACGGGCGTGCTGATCGCCACCTACGAACCTGCTCGAGGCTAGGAGACGAGGAGTGAGCATGAAGCAGTACCTGCTCAGCATCTACCAGCCAGACAGCGACCCGCCACCGGCCGACGTGCTGGCCGAGATCATGCGCGATATAAGTGCGGTAAGAGAGGAACTGCGGTCAGCGGGGGCGTGGGTGTTCTCAGGCGGCCTGCACGCGCCGAGCACCGCGACGGTGCTTCGTCCTCGCCAGCAGGAGATGCTCATGACCGACGGACCGTATGTGGAGGGCAAGGAGCACATCGGCGGCTTGACCATCATCAGGGCGGCCAACCTCGATGAGGCGCTCGAGTGGGGGCGAAAGCTCGCCCGCGCGACGACGCTCACGATCGAGGTGCGGCCGTTCCAGGGCGAGCTGGAAGACTGACGCCGGGCGTGCCGGCCGTCCGCTACCCGGAAATCGAGCGCATGTTCCGCGAGCAGTACGGGCGCGCGGTGGCCGTCCTGGTCCGCGTGTTCGGCGACATCGACCTGGCCGAGGAGGCGGTCCAGGATGCGTTCACGACGGCCCTGGCGAGCTGGCCCGACAGCGGCCTGCCGCAGGCGCCGGCCGGCTGGATCATCACCACGGCCCGCAATCGCGCGATCGACCGCATGCGCCGCGAGCCGTCCCGAGACGACCGCCAAGCCCAGGCGATGCTGCTGCAGGCTCGCGACGAGCCGCGGGAGGAGGGCCCGGTGCGGGATGACCGCCTGCGCCTGATCTTCACCTGCTGCCACCCCTCGCTGGCCCGGGGTGCCCAAGTGGCGCTCACGCTGCGGCTGCTCGGCGGACTGAGCACGCCCGAGATCGCGCGGGCATTCCTGGTCTCCGAGCCGACGATGGCCCAGCGACTGGCCCGCGCGAAGGGCAAGATCCGCGACGCACGCATCCCCTACCGGGTCCCCGAAGAAGCCGACCTGCCCGAGCGCCTGGCATCGGTGCTCGCGGTCAGCTATCTGATCTTCAACGAGGGCTATGCGGCCAGCTCGGGTGACCGGCTGATCCGCGGGGAGCTGACCGGGGAAGCGATCCGCCTCGGCCGCCTGCTGGCCGAGCTGATGCCGGACGAGCCAGAAGCGGTCGGGCTGCTGGCGCTGATGCTGCTCGAACAGTCACGCAGCGAGGCGCGCAGCACTGCGGAGGGCGAGCTCATTCCGCTGCCCGAGCAGGATCGCAGCCGCTGGAACCGCAGCCTGATGCAGGAGGGACAGGAACTTGTCCGCCGATGCCTGCGGCGCAATCAGCCGGGGCCCTACCAGATCCAGGCCGCGATCAACGCCGTCCACAGCGACGCGCCCGCCGCCGCGCAGACCGACTGGACCCAGATCCTGGCGCTCTACGACCAGCGCCTGGCGATCGTTCCCACCCCGATCGTCGCCCTCAACCGCGCCGTCGTGGTCGCCGAGATCGACGGCCCGCAGGTGGCCCTCGAACTGATCGGCGAGCTGCCACTCGAGCACTACTACCTCTTCCACGCGATCCGCGCCGATCTGCTCCGCCGCCTCGGCCAGGCCGACGAGGCCGAAGCGGCCTACCTCGCGGCCACCGTGCGCACCGACAACGCCGCCCAGATCGCGTTCATGAACGAGCGGATCAGGGCGATCAGAGCGGCCCGATTACGGGGACGAGCAGGCGTGCTGGAAGTCCGCCGCCGACCCGGGACGGAGCGTCACGGTCGCGGTGCCCGCGTCGGCCGTCGAGGTCACGGTCCTGATCGCGCCGCGCGGGGTGAACACCTCGGTGAAAGAGTTGTCAGGAGACGCGAGGGCGAGCGCGTCACCGTGCCAGGCCCCGTGCAGGGCGACGTCCCAGCCGTCGGGCAGCGGCCTGGGCGAGCCGCCGGTAATGTCGAGCGAGGTCGCCGAGCCGTTGGTGTTCAGCCAGGCTTTCACCTGCCCGGTCAGCTGGAACGTATATGTCTGACCGCTCGCGGTGCACAGCCGCGCCGTCCCGTTCAGGTTGTCGCAGCCGAACTGGCTGCAGGCCGGGTCGCCGTCACCAGACAGGAGCCCGGCATCGAAGCTGGTGTAGAGCACGTAGCGCCCGCCATTGCTGGCCGCGACGGTGCCGAAGCCGTGCCACGACATCGTGGGCGTGACCTTGCCGCCGATCCGGAAGATCCACGGATTCAGGGCCGCCTGCAGCACGATGAAGAAAAGGGCGAGGATCAACAGGAGCCGGATCAGCCGCAGGAACGGATGGCGCCTGCGCCGGCGCGGCCTGCCCTGGCGTAGCTGGTTGGCCTGGAATTGGCCAGGGTAGCCCTGCACCATATGGCGCCCTCCGGGAACGGATAGCGGCAATATAGCGGAGGATCGGGGGCGATGAACAGCCTCGCGGTCCGGCCCTGGATAAGGTCGGAGCATGGCTACCTCCCAGCGCGCGGTCCTGCTCCTGGCCGCTGATCAGTTCGAGGACATGGAACTGCTGTATCCGCTCTACCGCCTGATCGAAGAGGACATCGCGGTCACGGTGGCGGGCCTGGACGACCAGCCGGTGCACGGGAAGAAGGGCCACGGGCCGGTGCCGGTCGACACCACCGTCGACCAGGTCGCCGAGCCTGACTTCGATGCCCTGGTCATCCCGGGCGGGTTCGCGCCAGACAAGCTCCGCCGCTCGCGGACCGTGCTTGACCTGGTCCGGGCGTTTGACGACAGCGGCAAGCCGATCGCCTTCATCTGCCATGCCGGATGGGTGCCGATCTCAGCCAAGATCCTCACGGGCCGCCGGGCAACCAGCGTGTCGGCAATTAGAGATGACATGGAAAATGCTGGGGCCGACTGGGTCGACGAGGCAACTGTCGTCGACGGTAACCTCATCTCCGCCCGGACGCCGGCCGACCTCGGCCCGTGGATGAAGGCGCTGCTCGCAGCGCTCAGCGATGACGGGCAGTAGGCCGGTGACAGGCGGGCCCGGCGGGAGCGCAGGGCAGCTCGAAGTCAGTCAGCTAGCCGAGGCCCTCGACGCCACCGGCCAGCTGATCGCCACCGTGCCGGCAGCCCGCTGGGCGGATCCGACCCCGTGCCCCGGCTGGACGGTCCGCGACCTGGTCGGTCATCTCGTCGCGGGGAACGCCCGGTTCGCCGGCGCATTCGGCAGCGCCGGCCCGGGCCGCCTGGACCTGACCGCCGAGACCGACCTGCTGGCCGCTTATCGTTCCTCGGCGGCCGCCCTGCTCGAAGCGGTCGGCCAGCCGGGCGCGCTGGACAAGATCGTCACCGTCCCGTTCGGGACGGTCCCCGGGATCGTCGCGCTGCACCTGCGGATCACCGAGGTGCTGGTGCACGGCTGGGACCTGGCCAGGGCGACCGGGCAGCTAGTCGCGTTCTCCGAGGACGTCGCGGAGCAGGAACTGGCCTTCAGCCGGGCCAAGCTGTCCGATATCCCGCCCGGCCGGAGCCCGTTCGCGCCGCCGCAGCCGGTCGCCGACGATGCGCCGGCCATCGACCGGCTGGCCGCCTGCCTCGGCCGCGACGTCTCAGGCTGAGTCCCCAGCGGGCAGAGCGCACGATCTAGGGCACGATCAGCACGGTCTGCGACTCGGTGTAGAACGCCCGCGCGGCCTGGCCTTGCTCCCGCGGGCCGTAGCTCGACTCCTTCGACCCGCCGAAGGGCGCGTTGAAGTCGACGCCCGACGTCGGCGCGTTGACCCGGACCATGCCGGCCTCCAGCCGCCGGGTGAGCCGGAGCGCGTGGGCCAGGTCGCTGGTGAACACCGAGGCGACCAGCCCGTACCTGACTGCGTTGGCGATGGATACGGCCTCGTCCGCGGACCCGGCCCTGATCAGCGCGGCCACCGGCGCGAACACTTCCTCCGTCGCCAGCGGGCCGACTGGCTCGTCCAGCTCGACCAGCGTCGGCGCGAGGTAGAACCCGGGCCCGTCCAGAGCCCGGCCGCCGGTCAGCACCCGCCCGCCGGAACTGGCCACGGCCGCGAGTGCGAAGGACCGGGAGCCGTCGTCGATTACCGGTCCGACCAGCGTCTTCGGATCGGCGGGATCGACGACACCCAGTGCTTCGACCGCCGCGGCCAGGGCGTCGCGGAACTGCGGGTAGACCTCGTCGGCGACGATGACCCGGCTGGTCGCCGTGCACTTCTGCCCCGCGTAGCCCATCGCCGCGTAAGCGATCGTGGCCGCGGCCCGGTCCAGGTCGGCGTCGGCCAGCACCACCGAGGGGTTCTGCCCGCCCATCTCGGCCTGTACCCGGCCGCCGCGGGCGGCCGCCCGAGCGCTGATGTCCCGCCCGACCTCCGATGACCCGGTAAAGGAGACGGCCGCCACGCCCGGGTGATCAATCAGTGGCCGGGCCGTGCCGGCTCCGCCCAGCACGACCTGGAACACGTCGGGCGGCAGCAGCGGCCCGATGATCTCGCTCAGCAGCAGCGCGGTGGCGGCGGCGGCGCTGGACGGCTTCAGCAGCGTGGCGTTGCCGTAGGCCAGGCTGGGCGCGGCCTTCCACAGGGGGATCGCGACCGGGAAGTTCCACGGCGTGAGCAGCGCGGTCACGCCGACCGGCACGTGCCGGGCGAACAGCAGCTGATCCGGGTCGCTGGCGGGCAGCGTCTCGCCGTCCGGCGCGAGCGCGGCCTGCGCGTAGTAGCGCAGGATCGCCACTCCCCTGGCCACCTCGCCGCGGGCCTCGGAGACCGGCTTGCCGACCTCGCGGATGACCAGGTCGGTGACCTCGCCGGCCCGCTGCTCCAGGGCGGTCGCCGCGTCGCCGAGTGCCTTCGCCCGGGCCGCGCCCGGGGTGTCCCGCCACACCTGGGCCGCCTTCAGCGCCCGGCCGACGGCCGCGTCGGCGCCGTCGCTGCCGGCGGCCTCCCACTCGCCGAGGACATCGGCGGGGGCGTGCGGGTTCACGCTGGTAAAGGTCATGGTCGCGCCTTTCTGGCGGGTCCGGTCGGGCTAGCGAATCTCGAGCAGTACCTTGCCCCGCGGGCCGGCCGCGCCGCGCAGGGCGGCGATCGCCTGCTCCCACTCGGCCAGCGGGTAACGGTGGGTGATCAGCGTTCCCGGCCGCAGCTGCCCGGAGTTCAGCAACGTCACCACCGCGCGCCACGCCGCCGACGTGTAGCTGAAGCTGCCCAGGATGGTCAGGTCGTTGTTCACGGTATCGTCGGCCGCCATCGCGACGGTCTGGCCATGCGGCGGCAGGCCGACCAGCAGCACGGTCCCGCCTCGGCGCACCTTCGTCAGCGCCGTCTCGACCGCCGCTGTCGCGCCGGCCGCCTCGACCACCAGGTCGCAACCCGAAGCCGCATCGGTCAGGCTGAAGCTGTCCGCGCCGGCGGCCGCGGCGAGATCGGCCTGCTCAGCGCGCCGCCCGAGCACCGCGATCTCGGCTGGAGACCACAGCTTCAGCAGCAGGACGACCAGCAGCGCGATGGTGCCGTCACCGATCACCAGCGCCCGGCATCCTGGACCGACGCGGGCCCTGGCCAGGGCCCGGTAGACAACGGCAGCCGGCTCGGTCAGGACAGCGTCCTGCGCCGCGACCGAGTCGGCGAGCGGATGCACCAGCGTCTCGGGCACGGCGATCTGGCTGGCAGCGGCGCCGTCCCTGGTGAAGCCGATCTCGTCGTAGGTGTCGCAGAGGTTCGTCTGGCCGGCCGCGCACCGGACGCAGTGCCCGCAGCCGATGACGCCCTCGACCACCACGCGGCGCCCGGCCAGGGGGTGCTCGCCGGTCACGGTGCCGGTCCACTCGTGGCCCAGGGCCAGCGGGTACCGGATGTAGGCCGGATCGATCGTGCCGTCGATGATCTCCAGGTCGGTGCCGCACACGCCCACCAGGTCGGGCTCGACGAGTACCTGGCCGGCCGCCGCGGCCACCGGGGCCTGCGGCTCAAGCCGCACCTTTCCCGGGCCGAGCACCCTGAGCGCGCGGGGCGGACCCACCGTCACGACGTCGCCCCGGCAGCGGCCGGGTGGCGGTCCGAGAACCGGCCGCCGCCGAGCAGGTCGGACACCTTGTGCGCGTAGCGCCGCACCATGCGGCCGAGTTCGTTCATCCGCCAGGCCGGCAGGTCACCCTTGATCCCGGTCACGCTGACCGCGCCCGCGCAGGAGCCGTCGTGGCCGAAGAACACCGCGCCGACGCAGAAGATGCCCTCGGCGTCCTCCTCGTCGTCCACGGCGAACCCGTTGGCCCGCGCCCCGGCCAGGTTGGCCAGCAGCGAGTCCACGTCGGTGATCGTGTGCGCCGTCCGCCGCTGCATGCCGGTGGCACTGCAGACCGCCCTGACCTGCTCCTCGGTCATCGTCGCGAGCATCGCCTTGCCGGCCGCCGAGGCGTGCGGGACCTCGCGCTGGCCGAGCGGGGTGTGGAACCTGACGCTGCCCGGTCCGTCGACGCGCTCGATGAACACCGGGTAGCCCTCGTCGTTGATCGCCACCCGGGAGGTCATCTTGGTGGCCTCGGCCAGCTCCGACAGGACCGGCCGGCAGATGTCACCGAGCGGCAGCTGGCTGCGGGTGATGTCGCCCAGCCGGATCAGCGCCGTGCCCAGGCAGTACCG
>JADGPC010000356.1 GCA_017882645.1 Streptosporangiales bacterium
CCCTGATCGTCCACGTCGCGCGGATCCCATTGCGGCCGCGGCCATCTGTCAGACGCCATAGCGCTCTGGTTTCGCCGTCCGGCTCGCCAGCATCAGGGCGGCCTGGCCGATGTCCAGGCCCTCGTAGACCACCGCGGCGACTACCTGCGTGATGGGCATCTCCACGGCGTGCATGCTGGCCAGCTCGAGGACGGATTTCGACGTCGTGACGCCTTCAGCCACCTGATTCGTGTTGGCCATGACGTCGTCGAGCCGCATCCCGCGTCCGAGATTCTCGCCGAAGGTCCTGTTCCGAGAAAGTGGAGAAGAGCAGGTCGCGACCAGATCACCCATCCCGGCCAGCCCGGCGAAGGTGTGCTGGTCGGCTCCGAGCGCCGCGCCGAGCCGGGAGATCTCGGCTAGGCCGCGCGTGATCAGCATGGCTTTCGTGTTGTCGCCCAGGCCCATGCCGACTGCGATCCCGACGGCGATCGCGATCGGGTTCTTCACGGCGCCGCCGAGCTCGCAGCCGATCACGTCCGGGTTGGTGTACGGGCGCAAGTAGCTGGTGTGACATGCCTTCTGCAGGTTCTCGGCCGCCTGCTGGTCGGTGCAGGCCACCACTGTCGCGGAGTACTGGCGCTGGGCAATCTCGTGCGCCAGGTTCGGCCCGGTCACCACGGCGATCTGCTCGTGTGGCCAGCCCGTGACCTCGCCGATGACCTCGGTCATCCGCTTGCCGGTATCGAGTTCGATGCCCTTCATCAAGCTGACCAGGATCGCTCCCTGCGGGATCCGGCCGACCCAGGCGGCCAGGTTCTGCCTCAGGTACTGCGCGGGAACGGCGAGCACCACGACGTCCGCGCCGGCCAGCGCCTCCGCGGGGTCGGCCGTCGCCCGGAGAGTAGCTGGCAGCACGATATCGGGGAGGTAGTCCTGATTGCGGCTGGTCGCGTTGATGGTCTCCGCGACGTCCGGTCGGCGGCACCACAGCACTGGCTCGGTCCCGGCGTCGCACAGCACCTGGGCGAACGTGGTTCCCCAGGAACCGCCGCCCATCACGGCCGCGGTCACGGGCCGGGAACCTCGCTGCCCGCCGCATCCGGGCTGGCCGCCGCATCCAGGCTGGCCGCCGCATCCGGGCTGGCTGCCGGGTCAGGGCTGTGTTCGGCGGCCGGGCCCGCGTCCTCCGTGCTCTGCTCGGCGAGCTGGCGCAGCTCGGCACGCTGTCGGCGGCGCGCGACCGCCGGATGGTATGGCTGGGCGGGCGGGTCCTCGCCGCGCAGCTTGCCGACCAGAGCCGATACCTCTGTCATGATCTTGTCAGTGGCAGCACGCAGCGTCGGGGTGTCGAGCGGCAGTCCGGCGAACTCCGCCAAGTCGACCGGAGGACCAGCGATGACGTGCACCGTACGGCGGGGGATCAGGTGCGGCCTGAAGCTTCCGTAGGCGAGGACGTCCTGCGCTCCCCAGTGGGCCACCGGCACCACCGGCGCGCCGGTGGCCAGCGCCAGCCTCGCGACGCCGGTCTTGGAGTGCATCGGCCAGAGCGCCGGGTCGCGGGTGACGGTCCCTTCCGGGTAGAAAACTACGCAGGCGCCGTCCTTGACGCCCTGCTCGGCGTCGCGCAGCACGAGGCCGACGTCGGCCTGCCCGCGGTAGACGGGAAGCTGCCCGAGCTTGACGATGATCGGCCCGAGGACGGGGATCTTGAACAGCGAGGACTTGGCGAGGAAGGTCGGGTAGCGCCCGGCCTGATCGCAGAAGAGCGCGAGCGCGAGCACGTCGGCGTAGGAGAGATGATTCGCGGCAATGATCATGCCCCCGGTCGGGCTGAAATGCTCCTGACCCTGCCAGTCATGCTTCATCAGAGCGCGGATGGTCGGCCGCAGAATGATTTGCGACACTCCGCGCCATGCGTTGGAGTAGCTGCCGTCTGCGCGCTTGCTCATATTCACACTCTCCCGCACCTCATGGTGCCAGTCTTCCTGTTCGCCTGAGTCAGTGTCGAGGCAAGATCGGATGCTATGGGAACCAATACCCCGCTGACCTGGTCAGTGGTAATCCCCGTCAAAGTACTTGCCCTGGCCAAATCCCGGCTGGCCGACCTCGCCGACACCCACCGCGAAGCCGTGGCGCTGGCCATGGCGGCCGACACGGTGGCGGCGGCCGTCGCCTGCCCGGCTGTCGGGGAGGTGATCGTGGTCAGCGACGACCCGGCCGTGCGGACCGAGGTCGAGGCTCTCGGCGCCCAGGTCATCGCCGACCGCCCGGGGGCGGGCCTGAACCAGGCGCTGGCCGCCGGCGCAGAACACGCGGCCGGCCGCTGGCCGGGCCGCGGACTGGCGGCGCTGACCGCCGATCTGCCCGCACTGTCCGCTCGCGAGCTGACGGCGGCGCTGGCCGCGGCTTCGGCGGTCACGCAGGCCTTCGTGGCGGATGCCGCTGGCTCCGGGACCACGCTGTACACGGCGATGCCGGGGGTAGCGTTCAGCCCGCGGTTCGGCCCGCAGTCGCGGCTGCGGCATCGCGAGGCCGGGGCCGTCGAGCTCGACCTGCCCGACGTCCCCGGGCTCAGGCGCGACGTCGACACGCTGGCCGACCTGGGTCAGGCGGCGCGGATCGGGCTGGGCAGGAAGACGCTGTCCGTGCGCGAGCTGATCAGGTCGGGGCCCGCTTAGCTGACAGAGCTTAGATGTGGACGATCGGACAGGTCAGAGTTCTGGTGATGCCGGGAACTCCCTGGATCTGCGCTACTACGAGGCGGCCGAGGTCATCGACGTTGTCCGCTTCCGCGCGGACGATGACGTCGTAGGGACCAGTCACATCGTCAGCCTGGGTCACGCCGGTGATCTGCCCGATCGACGTTGCCACGTCGGCAGCCTTCCCGACCTCAGTCTGGACGAGGATATAAGCCTGGACCATGTCGCCCTCCGGTCGTCAGTGTGATCGCAACGCTACCGTAGGCAGCAGTCGCGGGCGCACCAGGATGGTCGGGCTCTGCAACGGTGCGGGGAGGCACACATCACCATCGCGGAATTGGGCGAGTTCGCCTTGATCGCAGCCATCGGGGAGCGCTTTCCCGGCCGTGCCGAGCTGATCGTCGGGATCGGTGATGACGCGGCCGTGGTCCGTGCCGCCGACGGCCGGGTGGTCGCCACGACGGACATGCTGATCGAGGGCAGGCACTTTCGCCGCGAGTGGTCGTCGGCCCGCGATATCGGCGGCAAGGCCGCAGCCAGGAACCTCGCCGATATCGCCGCCATGGGAGCCAGCCCGACGGCCCTGCTGGTCAGCTTCGCCGGCCCCGGCACCCTGGAGGTGGCCTGGGTCCTGGAACTGGCGGAAGGTATCGCGGAGGAGTCCGCGGCGGCCGGGGCCAGCGTCGCGGGCGGCGACACCAGCAGCGCGGACCTGGTCATGCTGGCCGTCACTGCGCTCGGGGATCTCGGCGGCCGGGCACCGGTGACGCGCCGCGGGGCGAGGCCAGGTGACGTGGTGGCGCTGGCCGGGGCCCTAGGCCGTGCTGCCGCCGGCCTGGCGCTGCTGAGCGCCGGGCTGACCGCGCCCGGCACCGGCCTGGAGTACCTGATCAGGGCTCACCAGCGGCCCGATCCTCCCTATGACGCCGGACCGCAGGCCGCCTCGCTCGGGGCGACGTCGATGATCGACATCAGCGACGGGCTGATCGCGGACCTCGGCCACGTCGCGGCCGGCAGCGAGGTCCGGATGGAGGTGGAGTCGGCCCTGCTGACGGCCGAGCCTGTCGTCAGGCCGGGGTCGCTCGCGCGGGCGGCGGCGCTGCTCGGCGGCATCGACTGGCTGCCTTGGGTGCTCGCGGGCGGCGACGATCACGCGCTGGCAGCGACGTTCCCGCCAGGTACAGCACTGCCCGGGCGATGGACGATTATCGGGAAAGTTTCGCGCGGCGACGGCGTTCTGGTGGACGGCCGGCGCTGGAACGACGCGGGTGGCTGGGACCATTTCCGGACCTAGTTACGCTTCGTGTCCGATCAAATTCTCTATGTCACTCGCCCTGCTGGCCAATTGCTTGATATAACCACACTGATGCCGCGTCACCGGCTGGAGGGCCGAACTCGACTTAGGGCGAAGCGTCAGGGATTCTGGCCTGAACGCAGCGTCCGGCTGGATGCTTCTCAGATTCAGGTTGATGAGGGCCGTGCGATGACCCCGGACCCGGTTGCGACCTACTCGATGCCTGCCTCGCGGCGGACCAGAATAAGCTCGCGTCCGGAGTACGGGCGGATCGTGCGCGGCGCCATGCTGACGCCCTGGTTCGCCGTCAGCGTCGGAATCGTGATCGCCACCTCGCTCACCGTCGCGACGCCGCACCCGGCGCTGACCTTCCCGCCGAGTCAGAGCGGCCGCTGCGTCGACGCGGGGTGTGCGTCGGCCTCCCCGCCGCCCTCGGCGCCGAAGCCCGCGATCAAGCACGTGGTCAGGCTGCCGGCGATCCAGCAGACTCCGGTCAGCGTCAGCGTCAGGCCTGCTAGCGTCAAGCTCGAGTACGAGCTGCTGCCGATGCCGTACGGCAAGTTCATGGCCGTGATCGTCATCGTCAGCCGTAACTCGCTCGGTAAGTGGAGCCTGAAGTTCACCCTCCCGGGAGCCGAGATCAAGTCCATCATCTGGGCCGACAGCTGGCAACGGGACAGTTCCGACGGCGTCGTCATTAGCGGCTCGCCGCTGCCGTGGCCGAGGTCGGGGGCGAACGAGGCGAGGATCGTGGTCTTCGGCATGGGCGTACCGGTCGGGCCGGCGAGCTGCTTCTTCGACGGCGGAAGCTGCAGGTTCATCGCGCTCACCGCGGGTGATCAGCACGATCCGTCCGGCTGGCCGCACCACCGGGCCGGCTGGCCAGCCGGGGATCTGCCCGTGACGGGCAACTAGGAACCCGCGGCCGGGATACTCAGCGGGACCTGGCGGGTGCCGGCCCGGTGCCGGTCTCGGCCTACCCTGGCTGGCATGAACGATACTCCGCCGCGGGTGCTCGCCATCGCAGGCTCAGACTCAGGTGGCGGGGCCGGAATCCAGGCCGACCTGAAGACCATGCTCGCCCTGGGCGTGCACGGCATGACGGTGGTGTGCGCCGTCACGGCCCAGAACTCGGTCGGCGTCCAGGGCTACTGGGAGCTGCCGCCCGAGGCCGTTCGCGCGCAGCTCGACTCCGTCCTCGGCGATATCGGCGCGCAAGCCATCAAGACCGGGATGCTCGCCTCGGCAGAGATCGTCCTGGCGGTCAGCGACCGGCTGTCGGCCGTCGACGCGCCGGTGGTCGTCGATCCGGTCGCTGTCTCCAAGCACGGCGACAGCCTGCTGTCGCGCGGCGCGCTTGACGCGCTCAGGAGTGACCTGCTGCCGCTCGCGACAGTCGTGACGCCTAACCTGCTCGAAGCCGAACTGCTGACCGGCATGACGATCGCGGACGAGAAGGCCATGCTCGCGGCCGCGAAGCAGATCGCCTCGTTCGGTCCGCGCTGGGTCCTCGTCAAGGGCGGTCACCTGCCAGGCAACCCGGTCGACCTGCTCTTCGGCGACGGGCAGGTGATCCGCTTTCCCGGGCACAGGATCGCCAGCCGCCACACCCACGGAACCGGCTGCACGCTGGCGTCCGCCATCGCCTCGCAGCTCGCGCTGGGCGCGGATGTTCCGGCCGCGATCGAGTTGGCCAAGGAATATGTCACGGGGGCGATCGACGGTGGATTCCCGCTTGGCGCCGGCATCGGGCCGGTCGACCACGGCTGGCGGATCCGCCAGCCGGTCAGCTAGGAACTCCGGCCAGCCAGGAACTCCGGCCAGCCAGGAACTCCGGCCAGCCAGGACCGCAGGCCGCTAGGAGCTCAGGAAGCCGCAGGCCGTCAGCGAGTGATCTTGCCTGCCTTGATGCAGGAAGTGCACACGTTCAGCCGGCGGGGCGTCTGCCCGATCTTGACGCGGACGCGCTGAATGTTGGGGTTCCAGCGGCGCGGGGTGCGGCGGTGCGAGTGTGACACGTTATTGCCGAAGCCCGGCCCCTTGCCGCACACGTCGCAGACGGAAGCCACGGGATCGCTCCATTGATTGGTAGTCAGATGGGTCATCGGGCCGGCCTACGCCTGCCCGGCCGGACAAGAATATCCGACTGGCGGCCCTGACCGCGACTCGGTCGCCATCGGGGCTGTCCGCGGGCCCGACAGGGACCTCGGCAGCGGCCCCGGCCAGCCCGCGCGGGCGCCGGCGTTTCCGCCGCGTGCCGACGGCCGTCAGACCGAGGAAGTAGCCTGCAAGGCATGCCGGCAGCTGACGCCCTGGACGGCGATGTCGTGCGGCTCTGGTTCCGCCTCGCGGCCGATGCGCTCGGCCGGACCCGATCAGCGATCGACATGCTCAACGTGTTTCCCAATGCTGCTGATCGGGGCGGAGTAAGCCATGCCCAAGCTCACTGATCCGCTGCGCGGTGTCGTCGGCGACAAGGCCGCGAAACGGCTCGCCACGCTCGGCTCGGGCCTGCGGACCGTCGGTGACCTGCTGGGTTACTACCCGCGCCGGTATGAGACCAGGGGCGAGCTGACCGACCTCGCCGGGCTCCGCGACGGTGAGCACGTCACCGTGCAGGCGATGATCGCGTCGGTGTCGACCAGGCCGATGCGGAACCGGCGAGGGTCCATTTTCGAGGCGGTCGTCACCGACGGGCGCGGCCAGCTGACCCTGACGTTCTTCGGCAAGGGGCGGCAGGACTGGCGGGAACGTCAGCTCGCGCCCGGCCTGCACGGCCTGTTCTCCGGTCAGGTATCGAGTTTCCGCGGCAAGCGCCAGCTGTCGCATCCGGAATATGAGCTGATCGGAGCCGAACCCGACGGCTCGGCCCGCGCGGTTGAGTTCGCCACCGAGCTGATCCCGATCTACCCGGCCAGCAAGGACATCGCGTCCTGGCAGATCGCGGACTCGGTGCGGCTCGCGCTGGCCGCCGTCGAGCTCGACGGCGATCCGCTGCCCGCGCCGATCAGGGCGCGTTACGGCCTGTACGACTATGCCCGCGCGCTGAACGCCATCCACCGGCCCGTCGACGACCAGGACAAGAACCGCGCGGTCAGGCGGCTGAAGTGGGACGAGGCGTTCATGCTGCAGGTGGTGCTCGCCCAGCGCCGGCGGGTCTCCACCGAGTACGACTCGCTGCCGAGGCCGCGGATCGACGGCGGCCTGCTGGCCGAGTTCGACCAGGGCCTGCCCTTCACCCTCACGTCCGGCCAGGCGGAGGCGGGGGAGACGATCTCGGCCGATCTCGCGCAGGACCATCCGATGCACCGGCTGCTGCAGGGCGAGGTCGGGTCGGGCAAGACGATCGTCGCGCTCCGCGCGATGCTCCAGGTCGTAGACGCGGCCGGTCAGGCGGCCCTGCTCGCGCCGACCGAGGTGCTGGCGCAGCAGCATCACCGGTCGATCAGCCAGATGCTGGGCCCGCTGGCGATGGCCGGCCAGCTAGGCGGCGCGGAGCAGGCCACCAGGGTCGCGCTGCTGACCGGCTCGCAGGGCACCGCGGCGCGCCGCCGCTCGCTGCTGTCGGCGGCATCCGGCGAGGCCGGGATTGTCATCGGCACCCACGCGCTGCTCGAGGAGCACGTGCAGTTCGCCGACCTCGGCCTGATCGTGATCGACGAGCAGCACAGGTTCGGCGTGGAGCAGCGGGAGGCGCTGCGCGGCAAGGCGGTCGGCGGCAGGCCGCACGTTCTGGTGATGACCGCGACGCCGATACCGCGGACGGTCGCGATGACCGTCTTCGGTGACCTCGAGGTCACCGAGCTCACCGAGCTGCCTGCCGGGCGGTCGCCGATCGCCAGCCACGTGGTGCCGGCCGCCGAGAAGCCGCGCTACCTCGACCGCACCTGGGAGCGGGTGAAGGAGGAGGTGGCCCAGGGCCGCCAGGCGTACATCGTCTGCCCCCGGATCGGCGGAGAAACAGCTGGCTCCGCGCCGGGCGCGGGGCCGGACGGCACTGGGCTGGCCGGGGCTGGGCTGGCCGGGTCTGGGCTGGCCGGGGCTGGGCTGGCCGGGGCTGGGCTGACCGGGGCTGGGCCGGACGGGCCGCGTGACCGGCGGGCAGCTCCGCCCCGGGACGACGAGGGCGTCTTCGGAATCGCCGATGACGGCGGATTCGACTTCGCCGACGAGGAGGCCGAGCAGCGCCGGCCGGCGCTGGCCGTCACGGACCTGGCGGCCCAGCTCATGCAAGGGCCGCTCGCCGACCTCAGGCTGGCCGTGCTGCACGGACGCCTGGCGCCGGACGAGAAGGACAAGACCATGCTGGCGTTCGCCGACGGCCAGATTGACGTCCTGGTGACGACCACCGTCGTCGAGGTCGGCGTCGACGTGCCGAACGCCACGATGATGGTGATCATGGACGCGGACCGGTTCGGGGTCTCGCAGCTGCACCAGCTGCGCGGCCGGGTTGGCCGCGGCGGTCATCCCGGGCTGTGCCTGCTGGTCACCGAGGCCGAGGCGGGACCAGCCCGGGACCGGCTCGATGCCGTGGCAGCGACCCAGGACGGATTCGCCCTGTCCAGGCTCGACCTTGAGCAGCGCCGGGAGGGTGACGTGCTCGGCGCCGCTCAGGCCGGCCGCAGGTCGAGCCTGAAGCTGCTCACCCTGCTGAAGGACGAGGAACTGATCGGCCTGGCCAGGCAGGAGGCCGAGGAGCTGATCGGCGCCGACCCGGCTCTTGCCGGGCAGCCGGCGCTGGCCGCCGCGATCGCCGTGATGCTCGACGCAGAGCGCGCCGAGTTCCTTGCGAAAGCCTGACCGGTGACCAGGATCATCGCGGGCGCCGCCGGCGGCCGCCGCCTGGCGGTCCCGGCCGGCCGGTCGACCAGGCCGACGAGCGACCGGACCAGAGAGGGCCTGTTCGCCGCCGTGCTGGCGATGCTGGGCGGCCTGGAGGGGACGGCCGTGCTGGACCTGTACGCGGGCTCGGGGGCCGTGGGCCTCGAGGCACTGTCCCGCGGCGCGGCCGACGTGCTGCTGGTCGAGTCCGACGCGGGCGCGGCCCAGGTCATCAGGCGCAACATCGAGACCGTCGGCCTGCCCGGTGCACGGCTGGTGCAGGACCGGGTCGACCGCGCGCTGCGCCGCGGGCCTGGAGCGGCCGCGGCGCGCGATTTCGTCTTCGCCGATCCGCCCTACTCGGCGGCCGACGACGAGCTCCGCAAGATGCTGATGATGCTGGCCGGACAAGGCTGGCTGGCGCGGGACGCCCTGGTGATACTGGAGCGAGACACCAGGTCTGGCGAACCGCCGTGGCCGGCCGGATACGCCAGCGACCGGTCCAGGCGCTACGGCGAGACGATGCTCTGGTACGGTCGCGCGTCAGGAGCTTCGCCCGTTCCTGGAGAACCGGCCGCACCGACGGGAGCGTGAGTCTGCGTGATTCGCGTGGTCTGCCCTGGGTCCTTCGACCCGGTCACCAATGGCCATCTGGACATCATCAGCCGCGCGGCGAAACTCCACGACGAGGTGATCGTCGGCGTGCTGCGCAATCCGTCCAAGTCGTCCCTGTTCACCGCCGACGAGCGGGTGGAGTTGCTGCGCGAGGTCAGCAAGGACCTGCCGAACGTCGCGGTGGCCAAGTTCAACGGCCTGATCGTGGACTTCTGCCGCGCCAACGAGGTGTCCGCGATCGTCAAGGGCCTGCGGGCGGTCACCGACTTCGACTACGAGATGCAGATGGCGCAGATGAACTACAACCAGGCTGGCGTCGAGACCCTGTTCATGACCACGAACCCGCTCTACGCTTTCCTGTCCTCCAGCCTGGTCAAGGAGTTCGCTCGTTACGGCGGCGACGTGGCCAGCCTGGTCCCGGAGCCAGTCCTGCACCAGCTGACCGAGCGGCTCGCCCGCGAGTAAGCGTCGGCTAGCCCTCGTGGTCAAGTTGGGGATTCCGCGGGCCGACAGGTAAGCTGACCGCCCAGTACCAACTCACCTTCTGCGCTAGCCATGCCAAACGCGAAACTTAAGAGAACTCAGCGGCTGGATCCGCGCCGTCCGCTTGTCTTCGACACCCGGACGCTCGGATCGGCGTCAGCGCACTCGGAAACGCGCACTGTGCCGGCGCCAGCGGAGCTTGGCGCCGGAATGGTGCGCGTGCCCGAGAGCAGCGATCTCGAGCTCGAGGTTCAGCTTGAGGATGTCACCGACGGCGTGCTCGTCACCGCGAGCGTGACGGCTGAGCTGGTCGGCGAGTGCGCACGGTGCCTCGATGAGTTCACGTCGAGCATCGAGGTCGGTTTTCAGGAGTTGTTCGCCGTCGAGGCCGGCGGTTCAGGCGACGACGGGTATCTTCTGGACGGGGACCTGCTGGACCTTGAGCCCGCGCTCAGGGACGCGCTGGTACTGGACTTGCCGCTGTCGCCGCTTTGCAGTGCTGACTGTGCCGGGCTCTGCAGCAAGTGCGGCTTCCGGCTCGCCGACGCGGAGCCCGATCACCGTCATCCCGATGACGGCGGGGTCTGGGCGGTGCTGAAGGACTTGCTCCCCGCGGACGAAGCCAGCGGGGCCGAGGAATCAGGCCGGGCTGAGGGCAGGGCTGAGAGTGAGGCGGGCCGCCCGCGGGCGCAGGCCGCTGAGAACGGACCGGCCAGTAATGGCCGGCAGCAGAACACATCGTCGACAGGGACATCCGGTCCCGCCGGTTCGAAGGAGCGCTGAGGTGGCAGTACCCAAGCGGAAGATGTCGCGTAGCAACACCAGGTCACGCCGCGCTCAGTGGAAGGCGACCGCGCCGAACCTCGTGCGCTGCCCGCAGTGCCACGACCCGAAGCTGCCGCACACGGCGTGCCCAACCTGCGGAACGTACAACCGGCGCCAGGTGATCACTCCCTCCTGAGGCTGCTTTGCAGGCGGGATACCCGTAGTCACGGGCAGGCGGGATACCCGTAGTCACGGGAGGGAGGGGACGCGGTGAGCGTGGCGTCGGCAGACGGGCGGGCGGCTGATGCCGACATCGCTGTCCTCCTGAGCAAGCTGCAGGTCCAGGTAAGCGATGACCTGCTGGACCGAGCCCTGATGCACCGGTCGTTCGCCTACGAGAACGGCGGGTTGCCGACCAACGAGCGGCTCGAGTTCCTTGGCGATTCGGTCCTTGGCCTGATCGTCACGGACACGCTGTTCCGCAAGCACCCGGACCTGCCGGAGGGGAATCTCGCGAAACTGCGGGCCGCGGTGGTCAACAGCCGTGCCCTGGCGAGCGTTGCCCGCGGCCTGCGGCTGGGCTCGTACGTCAGGCTAGGCAAGGGCGAGGAGAGCACCGGGGGCCGGGACAAGTCCTCCATCCTGGCCGACACGCTAGAGGCCGTGATCGGCGCCGTATATCTCGACAGCGGGCTGGAAGCGGCCGACCCGCTCGTTCACCGGCTCTTCGACCCGGTCATCGCCAGGTCCGCCCGCCTCGGTGCCGGCCTGGACTGGAAGACATCACTGCAGGAGCTCACGGCGGCCGAGGATCTCGGCGGACCCGAGTACGTCGTCGACGAGAGCGGGCCTGATCACCAGAAATCGTTCCGGGCCGTGGCCAAGGTCGGCGGCCAGATCTGGGGCGAGGGCGAAGGGCGCACCAAGAAGGAAGCCGAGCAGCAGGCCGCCGAAGCGGCCTGGACAGCGATCAGCGCCAGGGTGGGCTCGGCGGCCGACGACATCGACGCGGCGGAGCTTGGTTACGGCAACGCCGACGCTGCGCTGGCCGCAGATCCGACCGCATCCGACAGCAAGCAGCGCCGGGCCTAGCGCGGAAAGCCTGACGGTCACCGTTGCCTGAGCTGCCGGAGGTGGAAACCGTCAGGGACGGGCTCCAGCGGCATGTCAGCGGACGCACCTTCGAGACGGTGCAGGTGCTGCACCCGCGTGCCGCCCGGCGGCACCTGGCCGGTCCCGACGACTTCGCAGCCGCGCTGACCGGCGGCGCCGTCGGCTCAGCGCGCCGCCGCGGCAAGTACCTGTGGCTGCCTGTCGACGCCGATGCCCTGATCGCCCATCTCGGCATGAGCGGCCAGCTGGTCGTCGGCGAGGCGGACCGGCCGCTCACGCCGCATGTCAGGGCCAGGTTCTCGTTCACCGACGGCGGCCCCGATCTCCGCTTCGTGGACCAGCGCACGTTCGGCCACCTGTCGTTCTCGCCCGGCGGCGCCGAGCTGCCGTCGGCCATCGCCCACATCGCGCCCGACCCGCTGGAGCCGGCCTTCGACGATGACCGGTTCGCCGCCCGGCTGATGCGGCGGCAGACCGGCATCAAGCGCGCTCTGCTCGATCAGTCCCTCATCAGCGGCGTCGGCAACATCTATGCTGACGAGTCGCTCTGGCGGGTCGGCCTGCACTGGGCCAGGGGCACGGACGCGCTCCGTCGCAGCGACGTGGTCAGGCTGCTCGGCGCCGTCCGAGAGGTATTCGCGGAGGCCATCACGGCGGGCGGGACGTCCTTCGACAGCCTCTACGTCCGCGTCAACGGCGAGAGCGGGTACTTCGACCGGTCGCTGGCCGTGTACGGCCGGGCCGGGCAGCCGTGTCCGCGCTGCGGCGCGGCCATCCGGCGGGATAAGTTCATGAACCGGTCGTCGTTCAGCTGCCCGAAATGCCAGCCCCGGCCCCGGCGGGGGCACTGGTGACCGGATTCGACGACAGCGACGCTGAAGTCGGCATCGAGCCATCCGGCCCGCTTGCGGACGCGCTGAGCAGGCAGGCCAGGCTGACGGCCTGGGTCTGCGGACGGGTGCAGGGTGTCGGCTTCCGCTGGTGGGTCCGCAGCAACGGGCTGGAACTCGGCCTGCTCGGCGTGGCGGAGAACCTGGTCGACGGCCGGGTGAAGGTCGTGGCCGAGGGCAACAGGGACAACTGCATGGCCCTGCTCGAGCGGCTCGAGGCTCCGGGCGCACCCGGGCACGTCGTCCAGGTCACCCATCGCTGGGACGAGGCCCGCGGCGGGCTCGCCGGATTTGTCGAGCGGTAGCCGATCTGGGTCATCCGACCTTGAACTATGCCGGTGACCTGGGTAGACGCCAACTTGACCGGATGGGGTAGTGGGTGGGACCATGGAAGTGTTACCTGCGCGCAACTGGCGCATTTCTTGCGTTTCTGCGTGCGCGACCACTCTGGTCACTCAGTGTGGAGGACCTCAAGCAATGGCGAAGGCTCTGCTTGGCCATGTTGGCGGGCCGGATCCCCGCATGGTTTCTGAGATGCGCCGACTGCAGC
>JADGPC010000053.1 GCA_017882645.1 Streptosporangiales bacterium
GCCTGCAGTACACGTGCCGGGCCCGCGGCTCGCCGCCGAGCAGGGCCACCCCCTCGCGCAGCTGCGGCAGCGCGTCGACGTCGATCCGGTCACTGGCCGGGACATCGGTCATCCCGTGATCCGCCGTCACATGCAGCACCGTGCCACGTGGCAGCGCTCCAGCGAGCTGCTCGGCCAGCTTGTCGACGTGCGCCAGCTGGTACTCCCACGCATCGGACCCGCAGCCGAGCGCGTGCCCGGTCGAGTCCAGGTCGCCGTAGTACACGCTCGCCAGTGCCGGCCACGCCTCGCTGAGCGCCGATACCGTCCGGGAGACCAGCGCGCCCAGCGTGTCGGCGGCCCGGTAGTCCGCGCCCCGCATGGCCGCGACCGACAATCCAGATTTCCTGAACGCTCCCGGCGCGATCCTGTATGCAGCGACGCCGGCGTTCTCGGCGCGCTCGAAGATCGTCGATCCCGGCTGCCACTGGAGCGGGTCGATGCTAGCGTCCCAGCGCAGCGCGTTGAGCAGGCGGTTCGAGCCTGGAACGGCGACCTGATAGCCGAGCAGCCCGTGCTGGCCGGGCGGCCTGCCGGTCCCCAGCGTCGCCAGGCTGGTCGCGGTCGTGGCCGGGAAACCGGCGGTCAGCGGCGCCGAGGTCATGGCCAGCTCGGACAGGAAGGGCGCCGCGGCCTGGTGCGTGCTGAGCAGATCCCAGCCCAGTCCGTCGATCAGCACCAGGCAGACCCGCTCGGCGGGCGCGAGCTGAAGCGGATTCGGCTCGCCCGGAACCCCCAGCGACGCCAGGACTGACGTGGCCAGCGCGTCGAGACTGGATTCCGCGTATCGCGGCAGGGTGGGCTCGATCGTCTGGGTCGTCATGAGCGGCTCGTGGTCGACGACAGCGCCTGGGCGAACGCGAGCACCTGCTCCACGGCCTCGGCTCCGTCCGCTGCCTCGCTGATCCGCATCGTTACGTCGTCCGATGTCATCGCCCCCGTGTAGCCGTGGTCGGCCTCGCAGTTCTCGTCGCCGCAGTGCGCTGGCTCGAGCTCGAGGTGCCGCAGCGAGTTCCAGCCGATCGTCAGCACGATCTCCGACGGCATGGTCACCCCGCGCTGGTACGTGGCGGGATCGGGAATCACCCTGGTCAGTGCCACGGTGGAGATTCTGGAGCAGCGGATCGCCTCGGTCGAGGTCTCTGCCTGCGGCCGCGAGTCAGGCACATTCTCGTCGGCGGGGTACTCGTCAGTATGCGAGTAGACGAGCCTGGTCGGAGTCAGGGCCAGGACCGTCATGTGCCGCCGGACCTCCATGCCGGGATCGAAATGCGCGTCATGGTGAACGAAGTAGGACACGACCTGTTCCGAGCCGACCGCCGCGGCGACCGCGTCGGCGACGATACCCGGGTAGTAGCCGCTCCGCTCGATGGCCGACAGCATCCCGTCGGCCGAAGCTGTGGTACTCATCCTCACATCCTGCACCGTCGGGTGCGGACGGTCGGCAAGGTGGTCAGAGATTGACCGCCTGGCCGGCCAATTCGGCGGAACTGAGGTCCATCGTCCGCTGGGCGGCCGGCTCGGGCAGCTCGATCGCGCCCGCGCCCGCCGACGGGCGCGGCTGCCTCGGCCGCCTCGCCCCGGCACCGCCGCCGCGGCCGCGGTAGACCAGCACGCCGTTCACCGGATCGGGCACGGCGTCGAGCGCCGCCTGCACACCAGGGAGCGCGCGGAAGGCGTCCCATCTGGCCTCGTCGGCGAAGCACACCTCGAAGACGACACCGTTCCTGTGCTCGATCCAGGTCCACTCGATCGCCCCGCTCGTGATCGCGGACTCGACCAGCGCGGTGCGGTAGGAGTCCTTCCACGACAGCGCAGCCTGGACCTGCGCGTCGAATACCTCGATCGACCACCACTCAGCCATACCTGCCAGGGTAATCCCGCTGGCCAGGATTGCCCTTTCGCTGTTGGCATAACCGCCGCCCGGCCGTCATGGCAGCGCCAGCCCGGCGTCGATGACCGACCGGATCCGCCCGGCGTAGTCGGCCGCCTCGTCGTCTGACTCGTACTTGTGCCGCGGCCAGAAGAAGCCGCGCAGGCCGTCGCCCTTGGTCCGCGGCACGACGTGCGCGTGCAGGTGCGGGACGCTCTGGCTGACGATGTTGTTCAGCGCCACGAAGGTGCCCTGCGCGCCGATCGCCGCCGGAATGGCCGCGCTGACCAGCCGGACCGCGCCGAAGAACGGCCCGAGCAGGCGCCCGGGAAGGTCGGCGAGCGTCTGGAAGTGCTCGCGCGGCACGAGCAGGACGTGGCCCTTGAACACCGGCCTGGCGTCGAGAAACGCGACCACGCTCGAGTCGGCGAGCACCACGTGGGCCGGCGTGGTCCCGGCGGCTATGGCGCAGAAGGTGCAGTCGGTCACCAGGGCACGGTAGCGTTTGGCCGTGGCGGCGGACGGACATCGGCATGTACTGGCCATGGGCGGCCTGACCGGACCGGATGAGTTCGGGCCTGGCGGGCGGGCGGCGTCCCCGCTGCTCGCCTATGCGGCCCGGCTTGCCGGCCGCAAGGCGCCACGAATCTGCGTCCTGAACACGGCCTCAGGCGATGATCCCGCCGTCTACCTGCGGACCTACGACCTGTTTGCCGAGATCCCCGGACGGGTCGCTCACCTGCAGCTTTTCCCGATGCCGAACACCGCGGACCCGGAAGACCTGCTGCTGTCCCAGGACGTGATCTTCGTCGGCGGCGGGAGCGTCGCGAACATGCTCGCGGTCTGGCGGGTGCACGGCCTGGACCGGATCATGCGGGCGGCGTGGCAGGCGGGGATCGTCCTGTCCGGCGTGAGCGCGGGCGCGATCTGCTGGTTCGCCGGAGGAACGACCGACTCGTTCGGCACCGACCTGCAGCCGTTCACCGACGGGCTCGGCCTGCTGTCCCCCAGCTACTGCCCGCACTACGACTCCGAGCCCCGTCGCCGGCCGCTGTACCAGTCGCTGGTTGCCAGCGGGACCCTGCCGCCCGGTATCGCCTGCGACGACGGCGCGGCCGCTCACTACGTGGACGACGACCTGGCCGAGATCGTGGCCGACCGCCCGGCCGCGCGCGGCTATCTGGTCAGCCGGCCGGACGGCGCGAGCGCTGCCGAGACCGCCATCGACGCCAGGGCTCTGACCGGCAGGTGAGCGGACTCCCCGCCCGGCCGTCCGTTCGGCGGCCACGAGCGTACATACCGCTGTAAGCTGCTGGTCAGTCAAGTAGTCGGAGATATACGTATGTTGACGGTCCATAACTTTTCATATGGTTTGCTGACGCCGGCTCTTGGCTATCTGATGTCCTTCCTCGGGGCATTCCTCGGCCTGCGCTGCACGAGCAGGTCCCGGGTCAGCGCGGGCCCGGCGAGAGTCAGGTGGCTGTTCGTGGCCGCCATCTCGATCGGAATCACCGGAATCTGGGTGATGCATTTCATCGCGATGCTCGGCTTTACCATTCCGGGCGAGACGATCCGCTATAGCGTCCCGGTCACGCTGGCCAGCATGCTTCTCGCCGTGGCCTTCGTCC
>JADGPC010000357.1 GCA_017882645.1 Streptosporangiales bacterium
CGATTCCCTCCTTCGTCGCGGCGATTCTGCTAATCAGCCTGTTCGCGGTCAAGCTCCGCTGGTTCCCGGCCCTGGGGAACGGCACGGACCTCCTCAGCAACCTGCGGCACTTCACGCTGCCCGCGGTCGCGCTGGCGCTGTCCTCGCTGGCCATCGTCGCCCGGGTCACCAGGTCAGCGATCCGCGAGGAGTCCGATCGTGAGCATGTGCAGACGGCCATCAGCCGCGGCATCCCGCAGCGCCAGCTTGTCCGGCGGCACATCCTGCGCAACGCCGCGATCCCGATCACGACGATCTCCGGGATCACGATCGCGTCGCTGATCGCGGTGGCGGCGGTGGTCGAGACGGCGTTCAGCATGAACGGCCTCGGCGCCTACCTCGTAGCGTCGGCCCAGGACAAGGACCTGGCCGTGGTCCAGGGCATCTCGCTGGTCCTGGTCACCGCGTTCGTGGTGATCAACATGGCAGTAGACCTGGCCTACGCGGTGCTCGATCCCCGCGTCTCCCTCGGAAGCCGAGCCGTATGAGGGTCGTGCCGGAGGCGCGCGATGAGCACCGTGCCGGAGGCGCGCAGATGAGCACCGTGCCGGAGGCGCGCAGATGAGCACCGTGCCGGAGGCGCGCAGATGAGCACCGTGCCGGAGGTGCGGCAGTGAGCACCGCTATGCCGCTGGTGACGGTCCGGGCGCCGCGCCGCGGCCGGGCGGCCGGGCTGCTGCGCGGAACCGGCGTCGCCGGGATGATCTCGGCAGCGGTCATCGCCATCGCGACCTTTGTCGCCGTAGCCGGCCCGGCGCTGGCCCCGTACAGCCCCACGCTGCCGAACCTCGCGCTCGCCTTTGTCGGCCCGACCGGAGGTCACGTCTTCGGCTTCGACTACGAAGGCAGGGACGTGCTCTCCCGGCTGCTGGCGGGCGCCCAGTCGGCGATGCTCGGCCCGCTGGCCATCGTGATCGGCGCCCTGCTCCTCGGCACGCTGCTGGCGGTCATCGCGGCATGGCGGCGCGGTGCCGTGGACGCGTTCATCGGGTCCGGGCTGGACATCCTGTTCGCGTTCCCCGGCATCCTGCTCGCGGTGCTGGCCGCCGCCGTGTTCGGGGCCGGGCTGGCCGCGGCGTCGATCGCGCTGGCCATCGCCTACATGCCTTACGTCGCGCGCGTGCTGCGCGGCGCCGCGCTGAAGGAACGCAGCCAGCCGTACGTGGCGGCCCTGGAGGTGCAGGGCGCGTCGGCGACCTCTATCTGCCTGCGGCACATCGTCCCGAACATCATGCCGCTCATCGTCGCGCAGGCGACGATCCTGTTCGGCTACGCGATGGTCGACCTGGCGGCCGTGTCGTTCCTCGGCCTGGGCGTCCAGCCGCCCGCCGCCAACTGGGGAGTGATGATCTCCGAGAACCAGATCGGCATCCCGCAGGGCTATCCGCTGCCCGCGCTCGCCGCCGGCGCGTGCATCGTCGCGGTCGTGATCGCCTTCAACGTGCTCGGCGAGCGGCTGTTCGAGCAGGCGCAGGGGCGCCGGTGAGCGAGGTGAAGGGGCGCGGCGCCGCCTGGACTGAGGAGCCGGGCCTCGGTGACGAGGGAAGGCGGCGCAGTGAAGGGGGAATGGGGAGGCGGGCGGGGCCCCTGAGCCGAGCGAACCAGCAAGCACTGCTGGAGGTCGAGGGCCTGACCGTCCGGCTCCGGGTCGAAGGGGAGCAACGGGCCGTCCTCCGTGATGTCTCGCTGGCGGTCCGTCCCGGCGAGGCGCTGGGGCTGGTCGGCGAGTCCGGGTCAGGCAAGTCGATGACGGCGCGGGCGATCGACCGGCTGCTGCCCCGCGGTGCGGCGGTCAGCGGCCAGATCCGATTCGACGGCGCCGAAGTCATGACGCTGGCCGGCGCTGGCCTGCGCGGCTACCGGAACCAGGTCGCGATGATCTTCCAGGATCCGCGCGCGCACGTGAACCCGGTCCGCCGGATCGGCGACTTCATGACCGAGGCGCTGCGCACCAACCTGGACGTGCCCGCGGGCGAGGCGTACCGGCGGGCGGCGGACATGCTCGGCCAGGTCGGGATCGACGACGGGGAGCGGCGGCTGCGGCAGTACCCGCACGAGCTGTCCGGCGGAATGCTCCAGCGGGTCATGATCGCGGCCGCGCTGCTGACCGAGCCGAAGCTGCTGCTCGCTGACGAGCCGACGACAGCGCTCGATGTCACCACCCAGGCCGAGGTGATGGCGATCCTGGACGACCTGCGCCGCGAGTTCGGGCTGGCGATGCTGTTCATCACGCACGACCTGGAACTGGCCGCCGCGATCTGTGACCGGACGGCGGTGATGTATGCCGGGCAGATCGTGGAAGTGCGCGAGTCGGCGCTGCTGCACGACGATCCGCTGCATCCGTATACCGCCGCGCTCGCGGCAGCCCGGCCGGACATCGCCCAGACGGCGCACCGGCTGGCGGCGATCCCCGGCCGGCCGCTGTCGGCCTTCGAGGCACCCGAGGACGAATGCGCGTTCGCGCCGAGGTGCCCGCACGCGCAAGAGGTCTGCCGCGAGGAAACCCCTGAGCTGATCGGGCTTGATGGCGGGCGGTCGCGCTGCGCCCGTGCCGTCGACCTGCGCGGACGCCTGCGGCATGAGCTGGCGGAAGGCGGGCTGAGCGATGACTGACCCAGGCGGCACGCAGGCCGCCAGCCGCGAGCAGCTGGCGGCCGGCCCCGGCGATGAGCCGGTGCTCGAGGTCAGCGGCCTGCGCAAGGAGTTCGGCGACCTCGTGGCTGTGGACGGCGTCAGCTTCACCGTGCGGCAGGCCAGGTCACTGGCGATCGTCGGCGAGTCAGGGTCGGGCAAGACGACGATCGCCCGGATGATCGTCGGGCTGGAGCGTCCTACCGGCGGAACGATCACTGCGTGCGGCCGGGACCGGTCGAGTCCGGCTCGCTCAGCGCGGGTACGGCGGCGCCGCGGCGGCGAGGTGCAGATCGTCTTCCAGGATCCTTACACCAGCCTGGACCCGCGGCAGACCGCCGAGGCGACGATCGACGAGGTGCTGAGGCTGCACCACAGTCTGACGGCCGACCAGCGCCGGAGCCGGATCGCCGAGCTGGCCGCCCTCGTGGGCCTCGACGAGCGGCAGACCAGGGCGCTGCCGCGGGCACTGTCCGGCGGCCAGCGCCAGCGGGTCGCGATCGCACGTGCCCTGGCCGCCGAGCCGCGGGTGCTGATCCTCGACGAGTCGGTCGCCGCGCTCGACGTCTCGATTCAGGCCCAGGTCCTGAACCTGCTCGCCGA
>JADGPC010000054.1 GCA_017882645.1 Streptosporangiales bacterium
CAGGGAGCTGACGCGGACGGCGGACGGCTGGCGGCTGACCGTTGGCCCGGCCCCCGAACCCGAGTGGATCGACGCGGACGCCGTCATTCTCGCGCTGCCGGCCCGGCCGGCGAGCCGGCTGATCCAGCCGGTGCCGGGCGCCGCGGTCGCTGCCGCGGCACTGGCCGAGATCGAGTACGCGAGCATGGCGATCATCACGCTCGCTTATCCGGCGGCGGCCTTTCCCGCGCCGATCACGGGCAGCGGGTACCTGGTTCCGGCCGTCGACGGGCGGCCGATCAAGGCGGTCACGTTCAGCACCGTGAAATGGCCGCACCTGGCCGACGGGCTGCACGTCATCCGCCTGTCGGTGGGCCGGATCGGCGAGGAAGCCGTCCTGCAGCGCGACGACGCCGAACTGGCCGTCCTGGCCGGGGCCGACCTCGCGGCCGCGACCGGGGTGGCGGGCCGCCCGGTAGACACCCGGGTGACCCGCTGGGGCGGCGGGCTCCCGCAGTACACCGTCGGCCACCTGGACCGGGTCAGCCGGATCCGGGCCGGTGTGGCCGCCCAGCCCGGCCTGGCGGTCTGCGGTGCCGCGTTCGACGGCATCGGCATCCCGGCCTGCATCGCCTCGGCGCGGCTTGCCGCCGATCAGGTCCTTGCCTACCTTGAAACCCGGGCGCCGCGCCCTGCGCCCTGAGCGTCCGCGGTGCCCCGACCCGAGCCCCGGGCAGTTGGGAGACAACCCCCGTGATCAAGCTTGACCGCCAGGATGCCGTCTGGATCCTGACCATGTGCAATGGCGAGAACCGGTTCAACCGCCAGTCGCTCGACGCGCTGCACGGCGCGCTCGACACGGTCGAGGCCTGCGACTCGCCGGTGGCGCTGGTCACGACCGGCGAGGGCAAGTTCTTCTCCAATGGTTATGACCTGGAGTGGATGGCGACCGTTCCGGACGAGATCGCCGGCCTGGCCGCGGACCTGCACCGGCTGCTCGGCCGGCTCACCGCGCTGCCGCTGATCACGGTGGCGGCCGTGAACGGCCACGCCTTCGGCGGCGGAGCCCAGCTCGCGATCGCCCACGACTACGTGATCATGCGCTCGGACCGGGGCTACTGGTGCCTGCCCGAAGCCGATCTCGGGCTCCCGCTGACGCCGGAGATGTTCGCCGTCATCACGGCGAAGCTGCCGGCCAGGACCGCGCAGGAGGCGATCATGACCGGCCGCCGGTACGGCGGGGACGAGGCGGTAGCGGCAGGCATCGCGCACCGGGCGGTCAGCGAGGATCAGGTGCTCGCGGAGGCGACCGCGCTGGCCGCGCTGCACGCCGCCAAGGACCGGCGTACCCTCGCCGCGCACCGGCGGCTGCTCTACGGCGAGGTGATGGCCATCTGCGGCATCGGGCCGGGAACCGGTGCGGGAGAATAGGCCCATGACAGCACAGCACGAAGAGGCCGCGGGCCCCGGGGGCAAGCCGAAGGCGCGGGACCTGAACCAGCTCATCCGCTACACGATGTGGTCGGTCTTCAAGGTCACCGACCGGGCCGCGATCGACCTGGCCGGCCGCGAGGCGCTGGCCGCCGAGGTCGCCGACTTGCTCGAGCAGGCCGCCGGCAAGGACGTGGTGACCAGGGGCTGCTACGACCTGCAGGGGATGCGCGCCGATGCTGACCTGATGTTCTGGTGGATCGCGCCGACCGCTGACGACCTGCAGGAAATGTACGCCAGGTTCCGGCGGACCAGGCTCGGCCGTGCCTGCGACCCGGTCTGGTCGGCCGTGGCCCTGCACCGTCCGGCCGAGTTCAACAAGAGCCACGTCCCGGCCTTCCTGGCCGGGGAGGACCCGAAGAACTACGTCTGCGTCTACCCGTTCGTCCGGTCCTACGAGTGGTACCTGCTCGACGACGGCGAGCGGCGGGCGATGCTGGCCGAGCACGGGCAGATGGCGCGGGACTACCCGGACGTGCGGGCCAACACCGTCTCCGCCTTCGCGCTCGGCGATTACGAGTGGATGCTGGCGTTCGAGGCCGACGAGCTGTACCGGATCGTGGACCTGATGCGCCACCTGCGCGGCGCGACGGCGCGGCAGCACACCAGGATCGAGATCCCGTTCTATACGGGCAGGCGCAAGTCGATCAGCGAGCTCGCCGCCAGCCTGGCGTGACCGGTGCGGTCGTCCAGATCGCCAGGGACCGGTTCACCGCCGAGCCCGGTGCTCGCGACCCGGCATGTGAGCGGCCTCACCGGGACCATGTTCCGCCGCTCGGGCGAGGCCTTCGCCGCCAGCGTCCTGCGCTGGGCGGCCGGGGAGCCGCCGTGCTGGCCGGCCAACGCCCCGGTCACCCGTCGCTGAAGCGCGTCACCAGGCGACATCGACCGGGTAAGTGGCCGCCTGGCCAGGCACCTTGACGAGCCGGCCCGTCGTCAGATCGATCCACTGGACTTGCTTGGTCCAGTTCCACACGAGCAAGTACCGGCCGGAGGCATCGGGGCTCAATCTGGGATCCCGCAGCGTTCCGATCGCACGGAAGAGAAACCACGCCTGAGTCTGCCGGCCGGTGGCCGTCTGATACACGCGCAGCGCCATGCCCCAGTGAGGCGATGTCCGGCGGTATCCGGGGGTGAGCGCCCAGGTGACATGGCCGGTCGGGCTGAGGATAGCTGCGGTCGGCCACTCGGGCGGGCCGAACACGCGCTGGTAGCGTTGCGCCAGCGGCCCGGCAGGTGAGGTAGTGCGCACGACCCAGGCGGCGTTGCGCTCGATCGAGTAAGCGCGCGCACCGTTGCTCGGATTACTGACCATCTCAAGCAGCTTCCCGTTCGCGGAGAGCGACAGGCTTCCCGGCGCCGCCGGCTGCGTGAACCGCCATGTAGTGGTCGTCGATGCGGCAAGATCAGCTACTCCGAGCTGGCCGTAGTACTGGTGCGAATCCACTCGGACGTTCCCTGTGCACTTGGTGGTGGCGTAGGCGAGGAACTTGCCGTCCACACTTACGGCGAGCGATCCCGGGATGAGGTGGCCGGGGACCTGGGCCAAGGAGAGTGCCGCGATGCTGGTAGGACGGCCCTCGGCGGTGACTGTGATCCGGTAGAACGAGGTGTCGCACTGCGCGCCGATGGCGGCGGCAACGAAGGTCCGGTCGTTGCCCAGGGCAGCCACTGCCTCGAAATGGCGCTGCGCCTGCGGCGCCGTGATCCGCCCGATAACGCGTCCGGTCGCGGTGCTGACGATCATCAGCCGGTTCACGTTGGCGCTGGGGTCGTACGCCGTCTCCACAAAGAACTTCGGCGGTTTCGTGGCCGGAGCCCGGCCGCCCGGGAAGGCCGCGGCGAGCGCACGCGCCGGCAACGGGCGGTGGGCATGGGTCGGCCAGACCTTCGGGACGACGAGCACGGACCCCGCTATCGCGGCAACGGCGGCAGCGGCCGCGAGGGGCAGCAGCACGCGACCGCGCCTAGGCTTGCCAGTCGCCCTCTGCGGCCGCGTGACGTTGCCCTGCCGCGTCTCGCGGCCTGGAACCGGCCGCAGCGCCTCGGGCCGCACGGTGTCGGCGTCAGCGCGGAACGCGTCGCGTAGCCGGTCTTCAATCGTGTTCATAGCTCTTCCTTCAGTTCGGCGGCCAGCGCGGCGATTGCTCGTGACGCGGTCGACCTGACGGTTCCGGTGCTGATCCCGAGGGTTGCCGCGATGTCTGTGTCGGAGAGGTCCTGGTAGTAACGCAGCACGAGTACTTCCCTGGACCTCCTGGGCAGCTTCCTGACGGCCGCCATGACGGCGATCCGGTCAGCGCGGTCCATCACGGCCGACTCCGCTGACCTGGCCGTCGGCTCGTGCGGGACCAGGCGCAGCGCCGCCCGGCGCCGGCTGCGCAGCGCCGACCGGGAGCGGTTGATCACGGCGGCCCGCAAGTAGGGCAGGATCGCCTGCGGCTCGCGCAGCCTGGGCAGCGCGCGGTACAGCCCGAGGAACACGTCCTGGACCACGTCCTCGGCGCTCTGCTGGTCCCCCACCAGCAGCTTCGCCATCCGGACCAGGGTGAGCCCGTGCGCTCTGTGCAGGTCAGTGACCAGGTCATCGAGCCGGCCTGGGGCTGGCGGCCGCTGGCCTGGGGCTGGCGGCCGCTGGCCTGGGTCAGCTGTGCCGGCGGCGCTGCCCGGGGGGCTGTTCTGCTGCATACCTCTTACACGCCACCGATCCCGTCCTGCTGAGCCGCACGGCCGAAAATCCTGCTAGCCGCCCTTGCGGAGGAACTCGCGCAGCCGGTCAAGCGGCCAGGTGTTGATCACGTCGTCGGTGCTCAGCCAGCCGCGCTGGGCCGTCCCGACCCCGTAGCGCACGAAGTCCAGGTGCCCGGTGGCGTGCGCGTCGGTATCGATGGAGAACTTCACGCCCGCGTCCCTGGCCGCCTTGATGTGGTCCGACGGCAGGTCGAGCCGGCCGGGGCTGGCGTTGATCTCCAGGGCCGTGCCGGTCGCCGCGCAGGCGCGGAACAGCTCGGCGAAATCCACGTCGACCGGCGGCCGCTTGCCGATCCGCCGGGCGGAGGGATGGCCGATGATGTTCACCTCCGGGTTCTCGCAGGCACGCAGGAACCGGCGGGTCATCTCGGCCCGGGGCTGGTCGAAGTGCGAGTGCACCGACGCGACGCAGACATCGAAGCCGGCCAGGATCTCGGCCGGCCAGTCGACGGTGCCGTCCGCGCCGATGTTCAGCTCCGTGCCGTGCAGCAGGGTCATGACCGGGTCACCGTCGCCGGCCAGCCTGGCCTCGAGTCCGCGGAGCTGATCTCGTTGCGAAAGCATCTTCTCGAGCGTCATCCGCTGCATGAACAGGTTCGGCGCATGGTCGGTGACCGCGAAGTACTCGTATCCGCGAGCCGTGGCGACGCCGACCATCTCACCGAGCGTGCCGACGCCGTCGGTCAGGTTGGTGTGGGTATGCAGGTCGCCGCGGACATCGCCGACCTGCACGAGGACCGGGAGGTCGCCGCGGAGTGCGGCCTGCACCTCGCCGGTGTTCTCGCGGAGCGGCGGCGGCACCCACTCCAGGCCGAGCCGCCGGTAGACCGCCTCCTCGGTCCCGCTCACGATGAGGTCGCCGGTCTCGGCCTGGAACAGGCCGTACTCAGACAGCTTCAGCTTCTTCCGCACGGCGATCTCGCGGATCGCGACGTTGTGCGCCTGCGATCCGGTGAAGTACTGGAGTGCGGCGCCCCAGCACTCCAGCGGGACAACTCGCAGGTCGACCTGGATGCCGCCGCCCTGCGCCGGGTGGCCGGTACTGATCCGGACCGATGTCTTGGTGTCGCCGTGCGCGATCACCTCGGTCACGCCGGGAAGCTCGATAATGGCCTGCATCAGCGGGCCGGAGTCGCTGGCCGCGGCGAGGATGTCGACGTCGCCGATCGTCTCGCGGAAGCGTCGCAGCGACCCGGCGTGCTCGCACCGCTCGCAGCCGGGGACCGCGCTGATGGCGGCGACGATCCGCTCCGCGACATCGGAGGCCACGTTCAGCGGAACCCGCTGGTGCAGGCTGCGCGCCAGTTCGATCCCGTGCTTCAGCTTGTCCTCGCTCTTCGGCCCGAAGCCGCGCAGGTCGCGCAGCCGTCCCTCGTCGATAGCGGCCGACAGCTCGGCTACCGAGCTGATCCCGAGCTCGCGGTACAGCTGGAGGGCCCGCTTGGGTCCGAGCGCGGGGATCCTGGTCATCTCCCGCACACCGCCGGGCACGGTGGCGCGGAGGTCCTCCAGCGCCGCGATCGTGCCGGTCTGCTGGAACTGGATGATCTTCGTCGCGATCGAGGTGCCGACGCCGGGGATCTGCCGCAGCGTCGCCGCGTCGAGCAGCGCGACGTCGCCGCTGTAGCCGGCGACTGACTTGGCCGCCCTCTCGTAGTTCCGCGCCCGGAACTGATCCCCGCCGGCGATCTGGAGCAGATCCGCGTACTCCTGCAGCAGCGCGGCGACCATCTCGTTGGCCTGAGGCATCCCAGAATCCTGCCGCGAGCCCCGCGAGCCGCGCGCGCCCGGCCGGCTAGACCGACGCGGCCAGGGCCGCCTCGATCTCGGCCCGGTGATCGTCGGCATGCCGGGTCGCGATGATCGCGAACCTGCGCACCCGCCCGTCGCCGAGATCGAGCTGACCTGGCTCGAGCCCGGCGATCAGCGCGATCAGCGCGTCTCCGCTTGACCGCAGGTGACCAGTGACGTGGGCAGGCGTCACCGCGCCAGCTTCGCTGGCGTGCTCGGCGTTCAGCTCGTCGATGATGGCGGCGTTGACGTCGACGTGCTGGCCCGTCACCAGGTCGCCGATATAGCGCGCCAGGTACTCGTACGCGTCGGCGACGTGGTCGGTGATCACGCCGACCGGCCGCGGGTCACCGTCGACGGGCGCCGAGCGCCAGTCGCCATCCGTGCAGCGCTGCACGAAACTGATCAGACGCTGTCGTGCATCATCGATCGCCTGGGCATGCTGCGCCGGGCTCAGATCATCGGTCATGTCCCGAGCCTAGAACGAGGGTCAGACAAGTTCTGGCCGGTCGGCCGGAAAGCCGGAAACGCTCACGGCCGGGGGGCGGCGCGGGGCGGGCTGGCGAAGCGTGACAATGGGTGCGACTGTAGATGACCAGGGACAGGGAGGAGATCCGGATGACGGTGACGGAGCAGGCAGCCGCCGGCGGAACCGACGCAGCGGTGGCCGGGGACACCATCGAGCAGGAGCGGCTGCACCGCAAGCAGGAACTGGCGGCCGCGTTCCGGATCTTCGGCCGGTTCGGCTTCTCCGAGGGAGTCGCCGGGCACATCACGGCGCGCGACCCCGAGCACGCCGACCGGTTCTGGGTGAACCCCTTCGGGATGAACTTCAGCCAGATCAAGGTCTCGGACCTGATCTGCGTCGACCACGAGGGAACCGTTGTCGAGGGCAGCCAGCCGGTGAACCGGGCTGCGTTCTGCATCCACTCCCAGGTCCACCTGGCCCGGCCCGACGTGGTCGCCGCCGCGCACGCGCACTCGCTGCATGGCAAGGCGTTCTCCAGCCTCGGCATCCGGCTCGATCCGCTGACGCAGGACGCATGCGCGTTCTTCGAGGACCACGGCCTGTATGACGACTACCGGGGAATCGTCAACGACGTGGAGGAAGGCAGCCGGATCGGGGCGGCACTGGGCCGCTCCAAGGCCGTCATCCTGGCCAATCACGGCCTGCTGACCGTCGGCGAGTCGGTGGCCGAGGCGGCCTGGTGGTTTGTCACGATGGAGCGTTCCTGCCAGGCCCAGCTGCTCGCCATGGCGGCGGGCACCCCGAGGCTGATCGACCGCGAGACCGCGCTGGTCACCCGGGGCCAGCTGGGTATCCCGATCGCGGGACAGTTCCAGTTCAGGCCGCTGTGGGACCATATCGTCGGCACCGACCCCGACCTCTTCGACTGATAGGTACCGCATGGACCAGCGGCTCGAGTCGTACCAGGATGAGATCTACCTCAGCGGGCTCGGCGGCGGCAGGCCCATCCTGCCCGCCAGCCTGCCCGCGCTCGAGGACCTGGCCAGGGAGCGGATGGCTCCCGAGTCGTTCGACTACATCTGCGGCGGCGCCGGCCGTGAGGACACCGTCACGGAGAACGCGGCGGCGTTCCGCCGCTGGCGGATCGTCCCGCGGATGCTGACCGACGTCAGTGCTCCGTCCTACGCGAGCACGGTGCTCGGCACGGAACTGGCCGCGCCGATCCTGCTCGGCCCGGTCGGCGTGCTGAAGCTTGCGCACCCGGACGGCGAGGTCGCGGTGGCGCGGGCGGCCGCCGCAGCGGGCGTCCCGATGGTCATGTCGACGGCTGCTTCCTGCACGATCGAGGAGGTCGCCGAGGCCAACGGTGATGGCCAGCGCTGGTTCCAGCTCTACTGGCCCAAGGACCGGGATGTGGCGGCGAGCTTCCTGAGCCGGGCCAAGGCCGGCGGCTTCAGCGTGCTCGTGCTGACTCTCGACACCCGGCTGCTCGGCTACCGGCCGCGGGATCTGGACAGGGCGTTCCTGCCGTTCCTGCGCGGGATAGGCAACCAGAACTACTTCAGCGACCCGGCCTTCTCCGCCGGACTGCCAGGCCCGGCTGCCGAGCACCAGGACGCCGCCATCCTGCGCTGGGTGCAGACCTTCGGCGATCCGTCGCTGACCTGGGATGATCTGCCGTTCCTGCGCGATAACTGGGACGGGCCGATCGTGCTGAAGGGAATCCAGTCGGTCCAGGATGCTCAGCGGGCGGCGGACGCGGGGATGGACGGCATCGTGGTCTCCAACCACGGCGGGCGCCAGGTGGACGGCGGCATCGCCGCGCTCGACGCCCTGCCGCCGATCGCGGCGGCGGTTGGCTCACAGCTCACCGTGCTGTTCGACAGCGGCGTCCGCGGCGGGTCCGACGTCGTCAAGGCGCTGGCGCTCGGCGCTCGCGCGGTGCTGATCGCGCGGCCGTATGCGTACGCCCTCGGCCTGGCCGGCGAGGACGGGGTGCGGCATGTGCTGCGGGCGTTGCGCAACGACTTCGAGCTGACTATGCGGCTGGCCGGACACGCCAGCCTGTCCGATCTAAGCCCCGATGCCCTGATCCGCATCCCCTGACCGATCCACCGCACTGCGGATCTCTCGATCTGGACATCCTCCAGCCCTGGTGTCCGGCCTGCTGGTCAGATGAATGTGCCATCCATACCGGTTTCGCCGGATGAATGTGCCATCCATCCGCGGGCGCGGCGGGGCAGGACGGGCGGACGGGGGCGCCTGCGGATCAGAGAGCGTCGACGTTGACGACGATGGCTTCCTGGGTGGAGCGGGCGATCACGACCACGGCGTCGGTGCCCGGCGCGGGATTCTCCTCCCGGTGGTGGACATGCGGCGGCACCCAGACGTAATCACCTGGCTCGGTCTCCAGCCGCACCAGGTCACCAGACGCAGCGTCCCGGCAGACGAAAACAGGGTTTCCGCTGACCACGTAGATGCCGGTCTCCGACTCGCCGTGGTGGTGATCACCCGACGACACGCCGGCCGGCAGGATCGTGCGGCCCATCCAGAGCGACTGCGCGCCGACCAGGTCACCGGAGATCGCCGCCGCGCGGACCATGCCCGCGGTCTGCGCGGTCGCGGCGGACAGGTCTGCGGCGCGGATCAGCCGGAGGCTGGCCGGCCCGGGATCAGGCATTCCCGGCTGGTTCGAGCGTCAGCGAGACCGAGTTGATGCACCACCGCTGGTCGGTCGGCACGTCGTAGCCCTCGCCCTCGAAGACATGCCCGAGATGCGAGTTGCAGTTCGCGCACCGGACCTCGGTCCTGACCCCGCCGAGCGAGCGGTCCTCGATCAGCACCACCGCATCGCCCTCCTTCGGCTGGTAGAAGCTCGGCCAGCCGCAGTGCGACTCGAACTTGGCGTCCGAGACGAACAACTCGGCACCGCAGGCCCGGCAGCGGTAGACGCCGCGGGTCTTGGTGTCGGTGTACTCACCGGTGAAGGGAGCTTCGGTGCCCGCCTGGCGGAGGACGTGATACTCCTCCGGCGTCAGCCGCTTGCGCCATTCGTCTTCTGAAACCTGCGCACTTCCCATAGCGCCGAGAATACCTCCGCCCGCCGCGCCCGCCGCGGCGGTGCCTGGCTCAGAGCTGCACCTCGTACGTCAGGTCATTATCAGCCGGGACCATCTCCAGCTGCGCCACATGCCCGGCAGCCACCACGTCCCCGGCCACCGAAGCCAGCACCTCAAGCTCGTCCCGCCGCCCCCTGACAAGCACCCGCGCGACCCCGCTCCGCTGCGGCAGCCTCGCCTCCGACTTGGCCTTGCGAATCGCCCCGATGGCGGCCGCCGCAGCATCCAGTCCGGCGCCGTCAGCCCGTTTCTCCTCCAGGGCGATGGCGCTGGATCTGGATGAAGCGGCGGCGCCCGGGCTGGCGGAGCGGATTGCTTCGAGTTCCTCCGCGACCGGCCACGGAGCGCGGTGGATG
Organism: Streptosporangiales bacterium; assembly: GCA_017882645.1. Classification (GTDB taxonomy): domain Bacteria; phylum Actinomycetota; class Actinomycetes; order Streptosporangiales; family Streptosporangiaceae; genus Chersky-822. The sequence continues at coordinate 9,957 of JADGPC010000054.1, forward strand.
GACCCCGCCTGCCACCACGACCACGCCTCCTCGGTCACGAACGGCAGCAGCGGCGCGAACAGCCGCAGCAGCACCGACAGCGCGGATCGCAGTGCCGTCACCGCCGACCCGCCGGCGGCCTCGTCGTGCTCGGCCGCGTACGCACGGGGCTTCACGAGTTCCAGGTAGTCATCGCAGAATTGCCAGAAAAACTGCTCGGCGAACTCGAGTGCGCTGGCCTGGTCATAGTCCTCGAACGCGGCTGTGGACCGGCGGATCACCCCGGCCAGGCGGTCCAGCATGGCCAGGTCGAGCGGCTCGGTCACCGGTACGTCCGGCCCGCCCGGGCCGCCCGGCCCGTCCGGCCCGCCCGGCCCGCCC
>JADGPC010000358.1 GCA_017882645.1 Streptosporangiales bacterium
CCGAACTCGTCGCCTCGGAACCTGGCTCCGGCCCGGGTCGTCCGGCTGACCGTGGAACTGGCTGGCTGTCGGGTGTAGAGCCGGGCCTAAGGGCAGCCGGCTACAGCGACGTCAGGCCCTGATGGCGGCCGCGGCAGCCGCGCTCCCGCGCCAGCCGCTGCATGGCCAGGTTCATCTGGTCCGCCACCGGCGGCGGCGGCAGCCCGGGGCCGCCGGTGAACTTGAACCCGTCCAGCGCCAGGGCGACGAAACGCCGCCAGGTCTCTGGCGCATCAAGGCGCGTGACCTGCACGACCGCGGCGCTGGCGATCAGCAGCAGCAGCAGGTCCTCGCCGACGAAATCCTCGCGCAGCTGGCCGGTCGCCTTGGCCCGCTCGACCAGCTCGATGACCTGCGCATTCGCCGTCGCGCGCAGCTGCTCGATCTGCTCGTTGGCGGACAGTGTCATCGACAGCAGGTCACTGAGCCCGCGGTCGCCGGCCTGCAGTTCGCAGATCCGGTAGACGTAGCCGACGAAACCTTCCCACGGATCGGGGATTTCCAGCGCGTCTGCGGCCGCCGCCGCGTACTCGGCGACCTTGTCGATCAGCGCGGCGGCCACGAGCTGCTCGCGGCCGGGGAACCGGCGGTAGAGGGTGGCGATGCCGACCCGGGCCCGCGATGCGATCTCCTCGAGCGGCGCTTCCAGGCCGTGCTCGGCGAATACCTCGCGGGCGGCGGCCACGATCGCGGCCCGGTTGCGGACGGCGTCGGCGCGCAGCGGCCGCGGTTCCTGCGCCGCGTCCGACGCCCCTGGGCAGAGCCGCTGAGCATCTGACGGCCCGGCCGGGCTGATCCGCGAGTGAGCCGTCATCGATCTATGGTAAGTCATGTGGAGGGCGTCCTCCGGAACCTGCTACAGTGATTTTCCGGAGGTCACCCTCCACTTCATCCAAGGCGAACGGACGGGCTGGGTACATGAGCGACCAGGACAGCGGTGCCGTGCGTGCGGCGAACCCGGATGTCGCGGCACTGATCAGCGGCGCCAGCGCGGCCGCCCACTGGGTCCTGGACCCGGCCGGCTCCTCGGTCGAGTTCGCGGTCAGGCATTTCTGGGGTGCCATCACGGTGCACGGCTCGTTCGGCACCATCACCGGCGAGGGCACGGTCGGCCAGGACGGGACCGTCACCGGCTCGCTGAACCTGGACGCCGCCTCGCTCAGCAGCAAGAACAAGCAGCGTGACCAGCATCTGCGCTCGGCGGACTTCTTTGACGTCGAGCATCATCCCCGGGTCGTGATCACGGTCACGGCCGCCAGTCCGGCCGGCCAGGACACGCTCGCCTGCCAGGGCACCCTGGAGGCCGCTGGTCACGAGCAGCCGATCGAGTTCACGGCGACAGTCGCCGTCGAGAGCGAGAGCGTCGTGGTCCTGCACGCCGAGATCGAGGTCGACCGCACGAGGTTCGCGATGACCTGGAGCCCGCTGCGGGTGGCGGCGTTCCCGGCCCGCGGCACCGCCGTCGCGCGTTTCGTTCGTTCCTGAGCCGGGCGGCATAAACCGCCGGCATTGCCGTCACTGAAGCAGGCCAGTCGTCGCGACGACGCGTCGCGGTCAAGAACGGAGTACCAGCATGGAGACAAGCCCCCGCCCGTGGATCGAGGCGCTTCGCCATTCCAGCGACACATTGCGGGCCAAGGTGGAACCGCTGGACGCCGAGCAGGTGCAGCGGCCCTCGTATGCGAGCGAGTGGACGATCGCGCAGGTCCTCTCGCACCTGGGCTCCGGCGCTCAAATCTTCAGCCTGTTCCTGGAGGCCGGGCTAACTGGTGCGGAACCGCCGGGGCAGGAGGCGTTCCCGCCGATCTGGGAAGTGTGGAACGCGCGCGGCCCCGAGGCCCAGGCCGCCGAAGCGCTGGTCGCGGACGGCGAGCTGGTCGAGCGGTTCGAGTCCCTGGACGCCGGCCAGCTCGATAGCGTGCGCCTGCAGCTCTTCGGCATGGACCTGGACATCACCGGACTAGCCCGGCTGCGGCTCAGCGAGCACGCGATTCACACCTGGGACATCGCCGTGGCGCTGGACCCGGCCGCGACCGTCGCCGCTGACGCGACCGACCTGCTGATCGACACGCTCGACCAGGTCGCGGGCAGGGCTGGCAAGCCCGACGGCAAGCAGCTCAAGCTGGGCGTATCGACTACCGGCCCCGAGCGGCACTTCCTGATGGAGACGGCCGAGAACCTGACGCTGACCGTGGCCGACCCGGACGACAGCCTGCCGCAGCTGCGGCTGCCCGCCGAGGCGTTCATCCGCCTCGTCTACGGGCGCCTCGACGCGGCGCACACCCCGGCCGTCGAGACCAAGCAGGTCGACCTCGACGAACTGCGGACGATCTTCCCTGGGTTGTGAAAGGACGCGCCGTGCATCTCCCCGTCAAGGCTCGTGACCTGCCTGGCCGGCTCACCACCGGCGGCTACATCCTGCACGCTGGCCTGGAGAAATGGCGTGGTGACCAGGCCCGCGCCGAAGCCGTGCACCGCATGGCCGCCAGCGCGTTCCCGGTGCTCAAGGACATTCCCCCTGACCGCTTCCTGCGCCTGCTGGCCGCGAGCGAGATCGCGCTGGGAACGGCCCTGGTCGTTCCCGTCATCCCCGCCGCACTGGCCGGGGCGGCACTGACCGGGTTCTCCGGCGCGCTGCTCGGCATGTACGCCCGCACGCCCGCGCTCCGCAAGCCCGGCAGCATCTGGCCCAGCCAGGCGGGCACCGGGGTCAGCAAGGATGTCTGGATGCTCGGCATCGGGCTCGGGCTTGTCGCCGGCGCCCTGTCGGATCGCGGCGACGGCTAACCCCGCCGCCGGGCCAGGATCGGCCCAGGGACGGCGAGTTCGGCGGCTAATGTCGGTGCCAGCGGCTAGGTTCGGCCCATGGTGCGCGCGGAAGTTCCTGACGTCGATCCGGCCACGCTGCCCGCGGCGATCGACGCGGGCTCTTATGTGCGGGGGATCCGCTACGCGAGCCAGGGCGCGGTCGTCCAGCTGCGGTGGGAGCCGTCGCAGAGTGCACTTCAGGGCCTGGTGCGCGGCAGCTCGGGCGGCTTCTATACCACGATCGCCTACCTTTCGCCTGGCAGCGGGCCCGGCCTGACGTTCTCCCGCGGCGTCTGCAGCTGTCCGGTCGCGACCGACTGCAAGCACGTCGTGGCGCTGGTCCTGACCGCGGCCGGCGCTGGCCAGGGCGCGGGAAGCGGCGGCGGTCCAGGATCCCGCCCGCCGCTCACGCTTGTCCCTCAGCAGGCGCCGGCCGCTGAGGCCGCGCCAGCCTGGGCGGCCAGCCTGGACTCGCTGCTCGAGCCGCCGGAACCGAGCGCCGGCCAGCCGGCTCCGGTGCCGCTCGCGATCGAGCTGTCGCTCGTCCCGGCGATCCCGGCCAGCCGGCGGAGCGGGCCGGGCCGGGCGAGCCAGCGAACCCGGCGTGACCCGGCAGCCGGTCAGCCGCCGCGGCTGACCGCCCGGCTGATGCAGGCCCGCGGCGCCAGCTGGGTGGCCGGCTCACTGAGCTGGTCCAAGCTGGATTCCCTGCAGTTCTACGGCAGCTATTCGCCCGCCCAGGTGCAGGCACTGCACGAGATCTACGCGCTGTCCCGGTACGGCAGCAGCCGGGCCGGCTACTACAGCTACGGCGACGAGAAGTACATCGATCTCGGCCTGTTCCCGTCCCGGCAGCTGTGGCCGCTGCTCGACGACGCGCAGTCGGCCGGCCTGCGGCTGGTGCAGCGGGGCAGGCTCGGCGACGTGCCGGAGATCGGGAATGCCGAGGTTGTCATCGACGTGACGAGCCCGCCGGCCGGCGCCGGGCTGGTGATCGCCTCGCACGTCGACGGGCTGCCGGCGGGCTGCGCGCCGGTCCGGTTCATCGGCGGCGACGGGCACGGCCTGGTCTATGCCAGCCGCACGGACATCGACCAGACCGAGGACTGC
>JADGPC010000359.1 GCA_017882645.1 Streptosporangiales bacterium
GCCCCGCAGGGCCAGGCCGTGCCGCGTGCTGCCTCCCATCCGGACTTTCACCGTCGGCACCGGAATTCCACCGGTTCAGCCGGCCGATGGACTCGGCCGGGTCGCGGACTGTCACCGCCGGTTCGGAGTTTCACCGACCCCGGAGCACGCTTAACTGCGCAAACCAGTATGCCATCACCGGTATTCCGGCCGGAACTGGCTATCTGGTGGAACTACTGCCGCTGCCGCGGCGGGCGAGCGCGTCGACGGTCACGGCGGCGAGCAGGACCACCGCGGTCCACATGTCCTGAGCGGGAGCGCTGAAGCCGAGCAGCTGCAGGCCGTTGTAGATGACGCCGACCACCAGGCCGCCGAGCACCGCCCCGATCATCCGGCCCCGGCCGCCGAACAGGCTGGTGCCGCCGATGACCGCCGCGGCGACGCCGAACAGCACGTACTGGCCGCCATTGAAGTTGCTGGACATCCCGCCCAGTTGCGAGGCCCAGATGATCCCGCTGATTGCGCCGGTGACGCCGCAGAGCACGAAGGCCACTACCCGGATCCGGCTCAGGTTGACGCCAGCCCGCCTGGCCGACTCCGCGTTGCCGCCGATCGCGTACACGTACCGGCCGAACCTGGTCCGGTTCAGCAGGATCGTCCAAGTGACGAGCAGCACGAGGATCACCAATACGACCCAGGGCACTCCCTTGACGACAGCGAAGCCCACGCCACGGTTCGAGTTGCCGATCAGAACGACAGCCACTCCCGCGATGGCCATGACCGCGATCTTCAGTATCGTCACGGTGATCGGCGGCGCGGCGAGTTTGTGCGCCCGACGGCGGGCGTCGCGCGTCACCATGAACACCGCGAACAGAACGACGGCCGCGATCATGACGATCCAGCCCGCGGCCGGGCTCATGGCGCCGCCTTCGATGTCGTTCAGCACGTTATTGGCGAGCCGGATCGTGCCGCCCGCGTTGGGCGCGGCAAGGTCGATGAGAGCCAGCAGCAGGCCGAGTCCGCCGAGCGAGCCGGCCAGCGTGACCACGAACGACGGCAGCCGCAGCCAGGTGATCAGGACGCCCTCAAGCCCGGCGAAGAGGCCGGAGAACGCCAGGCCAGCCAGCACGGCGAGCCACCACGGAACCCCGCCGGACAGCGCCCACAGCGTGATGACCCCGCCGCAGGCGCCGTTGTAGCCGACGGACAGGTCGATCTCGCCCAGCAGCAGCACGAAGACCTCGGCCATGCCGAAGGTCACGATGAACGCGGCCTGGGTGATCAGGTTGACCAGGTTGCCGGCCGACAGGAACAGCGAGCTGCGGATCTGGAAGTAGATCACGATCGCGATCAGGCCGAAGACGACCGGCAGGATGCCGCTCTCCCCGCTGCGAACCCGCCGCAGCCAGACCCTCGTGTATTCGCCGAGCGAGTCGGCGATCAGGTCAGGAGAACTGCTGGCCAGAACCGCCTCGTCGGTCGCGCCCTCCATCCGCTCCGCGTCGGTCACCAGGGCGACCGGGCCGCCTGGTTCCTCATCGGAATCGCCGCGATCCGATGTCATGGCTCAGTCCTCCAGACCGCTGGTCATGCCGCGAGACCCTGCGGGCTCGCCTCCGTCGCCGTTGCCGCGACGGCTGGACGCGCCGGTCGTCATGATGTCAACGACCGATTGGCGGTCGAATTCCGAGGCCGGCCCCTGGGCCACCAGCTTGCCCAGGTACAGCACCGCGATCCGGTCGGCGACCCGGAAAACGTCGTTCAGGTTATGCGAGATGACTACCACCGCGTGCCCGCGGCTGGCAAGCCTGGTGATCAGGCCCAGCACAAGCTCGGTCTGGCTGACGCCGAGCGCGGCGGTCGGCTCGTCCATGATCACGAGCTTCGCGTCGAGCATGACGGCCTTAGCCACCGCGACCGACTGCCGCTGGCCGCCGGACAGCGATCCCACGGTCTGCCGGACTGAGCGCACGGTCGTGACGGCCAGGTCGGCGAGGGTCTGCTTGGCCGTCTTCTCCATGGTCATCTCGTCAAGGAGACCGAGGCGCAGCGGCTCATGGCCGAGCATCATGTTCTGCACGATGTCCAGATTGTCACACAGCGCCAGGTCCTGGTAGACGGTGGCGATGCCGAGCGCGGTGGCATCCTTCGGGCCCCGGATGTGGACCTGGCGGCCGTTCCAGAGGATCTGGCCGCTGCTCGCCTCCCAGATGCCGGCCACGCACTTGATCAGCGTGGTCTTTCCCGCGCCGTTGTCACCGACCAGCGCGGTCACCTGACCGGCCGGGATGTCCAGATCGACGTCGGTGAGCGCGTGCACGGGACCGAAGCTCTTCCCCACGCCCCTGAGCCTCAGCAGCGGAGCCGAGGGGTCGGTCACGTCCTGCTGGCCGATATCTGCGCCGGGCGGCGCCCCGCCCGCTTGCGCGGACGGGGCGTCGTCTGGCTTGCCGATGTTTACCACTGCCGGAGGCCTTCGCTGCCTCGAGCGTTCATTACCTACCCCGAGATCCCGGCGGCCGTGCAGGCTGCCTTGTACTTGCTCGTGCACAGCTGCGAGGCCGGCACGAACTTGTCCGCGATCACTGTCGAGTTCATATTCGACGTGGTCACCCAGGTGGGCGTCAAGAGCACCGACGGGACGTCGACGTTGGCCTTGGAGTCCTTCGTGGTCTGGCCGTTGGTCAGCGTGGTCGGAACGGCGACGCCAGCCCGCATGTACATCGCGAGCGCGGCGGCAGCCTGGGCCTCCAGGTAGATCGGCTTGTAGACGGTGCCGCACTGGTAGCCGGCCAGGATGTTCTGCAGTCCGACCAGGGTCGCGTCCTGACCGGTGACCGGGAAGGTCTTGGCCTTGACGCCCTTGCGCTGCAGGTAGGTGATGATCGGCGCCGCGTTCTCGTCGTTCGGCGCGAGCAGCGCGTTGATGGACGGGTGCGCGGTGAACTGCTGCTGGAACTCACTCAGCGCGGTGGGCGGGTCCCAGGTGCCGGCCGCCTTGCCAACCTGCTTGTACGTGCCGTTCTTGAACAGCGGGTTCAGCACGGCGTTGTAGCCGTCGCCGAAGAGCGTGGCGTTGTTGTCGGTCGGGTCACCGTACATGACCAGCACGTTCGGCTTCTTGACCTTCCAGGCCGAGACGCAGCTCACCAGGCCCTGGCCGAGCAGGTTGCCGACCTTGACGTTGTTGAAGCTGACGTAGTACTTGCGGCTGCCGCCGAGCGTCAGCCGGTCGTAGTCGATCACTGCGGCCCCGTGCGCCGCCGCGTACTTCTCGATCGACGCGCCGACCGTCGAGTCCAGCGGGTCCATGATCAGGACGCTGGCGCCCTTGGTAATGGCCGTCTGGGCGTCGCTCAGCTCGGTGGCGTCACTGCCCTGCGCATTCTGGACGGTGAACTGAGAAGACGTCAGTCCGGCCATCTGCAGCGATTTAGTCAGATATGGTGCGTCGAATTCGGTATAGCGCGCGGACGACACCGTGTCAGGCAGGATGACCGCCACATTGCCCTTGCCCTTCGCGGCCAGCGGCTTGAGCGTTGCCATGGCCGAGAAGGTGTTGTTGAAGTCGGACGCCGAGATCTGCGGTACGGCTACGCTGCTGGATCCGCCGCCGCCTGATGGGGTCGACGGTGAACTGCTGCACGCCGCGGCGATGACGGCCATGCTGGCCGCCGTCGCCACCCAGGCGACTTTCCTGGTTAGTTGCTGCAAAGAGACCACCCGTTTCGTTCCTGGCCGGGGATGCGGCCGCCATTCATTGGCGCCGGTCTGCGAGTCCCGCAGCGGCTCCTGTTGACCTGAACTCTAGAAGTCCGATCATGAACACGGTCGTTAACATCCCGCGTTAACCATGAAAATTCTGTAAACA
>JADGPC010000360.1 GCA_017882645.1 Streptosporangiales bacterium
CCGTCGGCTAGAAGCCGTCGCCGATCTCGCTCCATGCCGACCAGCCGCTGCCCGAGTTACTGGTCACCGCAAGGTTCAGCTGGCCATCGAGAACCGCCGCCCCGGCTGCCCCCGATGAGTTGAGCCAGCCCCCCGGGCTGCCCAGCACCCGTCCGCCCGGCACGGTGCCGATCGAAGACCAGCCCGACCAGCCGGCCGAGCCGGCTGTGCCCTCGTGCCGGATGTAACCGACCTGGCCGCGGCGCAGCCTCGCGTAGACGACGACGTTCCCCGACGGCCAGGTCGCCGCGGACGGCGATCCGCCGACCTTCGTTCCGGCGCCCGACGCCGAGCCCGGTCCGGCGAGCGGGCTTCGCCACGTCCAGGCGCCGTTCAACCCGGACGCCCCGGGCAGCCAGGCATCGACCAGGCCGCCGGCGGCCGTCGCGGCGAAGAACTCGACCTGGCCAGTGCCGTCGACGACGGCGGCGGGCACCCCGGTCAGGTTGGCCGGGCTGGCAGGTAGCGTGATCCAGCCGCTCCAGCGACTGCCGTTCCAGCGGTCCGCGGCCGCCGACCGGCCGGCCGTGATGCAGAACACGTCCACACCGCGGCCGGACACTACCGGCACGGGCGAGCTGGCGCAGTTCCCGCCAATGTCCCGCCAGGTCGTCCAGCTTGCGTTCTGGTTCGGCCGCTGCTGCCGGGTAGCGGCGACGCTCCCGTCGGCGGTCGTCAGGTACAGCGCGACGTCGTGCCGGGGCAGCAGCACCGCGGCCGGGTCGGTCCCCGCCCGCGCCTGCCGCGGCGGCGCTGGCAGCGGGGTCCCCCATTCCCAGTCGTTCGGGAAGCCGGGCTGCTGCCAGGCATGCTCGACCCGGCCGGCGCCATTGCGGGCGAACACGGTCAGCCGCCCGTCCGCCTGCGCGACAGCCGACGGGTTGCTCGCGATTGTCGTCGGCGACTGGCCCACATTGTGAATCGCCGACCAGGTCAGGCTGCCGACGGGCTGCTGCCAGGAGTGTGCCAGCGCATGGCCGGCCGACCGCGCGAACCATTCGGCCGTGCCGTTGCTGTTGATCGCGACCGCGATGCGGTAACCGGGGTGCCGGGCGGGCGCAACTGTCCCGCTGAGGCTGACGTCGAGCTGGTCACTGTCGATGTCGATGGTGGCGCCGCCGTGGGTTTCCAGGTGCCCGCCCTGGTACTGGTGGATCCGCGCGTGGCTGGTCCACATGTTGGCCGGCATGTAGGGGCTCGTGGTCGTTGCCTTGCCATCCCAGTCTGCGTAGTAGATGACATCGGGCTCGGTGATCGAGCCGGCGGCCCTGATCAGCGCGCCGATGTTGGTGAATGACTCGTAGACGCCGGCGTTGTAGCCGTGAGCATGCAGCTCAGCGTCCCAGGCGGACAGGAACGTGGTGACCTGGGCGTTGCAGGCCGGCGCGTATGCCTCCATGTCGAAGCTCAGCGGCGTGCCCCGGCCGATGCCCAGGCTGGCTGCCTGAGCGGCGGCGTCGTCGGCCGCCGCCTTGCCCTGAGCGGCGGCGTGGGCGGTGGTGATGGTGGCGTCCCCGGATGCCAGCACGCAGCTGGACTGCAGCCCCGGGTAGATCGGGAAGTAGTGCCAGCCCTGGCTGACGATGCCGGTGAGCCACGAGCGTGTCAGGTTGGCCTGGGCGCAGGCGCGGTTGATGCCGCCGATGTAGATGCCGACGGCGCGGTAACTCGAGGCCAGCCACTTGGTCATCGCTCCCGCGCTCGGCGCGGCACAGCTGTCAAAGCCGCTGCCGGTAAAGATGCTCTGCTGGGCACCGCGGCTCGCTGCGCCCCGCCCGGCTGGGGCCTGGGCGGCACGGGCCCGGCCGGCCCGGGCCGCTCGCCGCCGTGCCGGTGCGGACCTGGTCACCCGGATCGAGGAGCGGATCTGGTCGGCCAGGGCCCGGCTGGCCCGGTAAGAAATGGATACCCGGACGCCCGCGCGCGGCAGCACGTCGACGATGGTCCTGCTCGCGGCCTGGCTCCCGCTCGGGCCGATCATCACGGCCTCGCTCCGGCCGACCAGGCCGGCCGGGCAGATCGGGTCCGGTCCCGGAGTGCCCAGGTAGACGGCGTGCACGTCGAGCCGCGGGCAGGCCGACGGATCCGTGCCGAAGCTGACCACCGGCCAGGAAGCAGGGACGCGCAGGCTCACGCCATCGAACGTCACTGTGTGCCACCGGCTTGCCGGCCCGCTGGCCGCTGTCGCAAGGCCGGGAACAGCCAGCAAGCTCGCAAGTCCGGCCAGGGAAACGGCATAGCTTCGAAAACGCATGCTGGCCATGGTTGCGCTTTGACGCAGAAACGGCGCGCAGTTTCCAATTACTGTGTGTAGTTGATAACAAACCTTTGATGAGCGAAACGGCTCGCACGCGCTGGTCATCACACCAGCACCGGACTGGTCGGTGCTGGCCCGGTCCTGAGCGGACTACGCCCGTTATCGGCCAGCCCGCTCGACATCGGGCTGAAAACGGTAGCCCATCCCTGGCTCGGTCAGCAGCCAGTGCGGCCTGGCCGGGTCTGGCTCCAGCTTGCGCCTGAGCTGGGCCATGTAGAGCCTGAGGTTGCCCGTCGCGTCCGCGTAACCTGGTCCCCAGACCTCCTGCAGCAGCTGGCGCTGGCTGAGCAGCTTGCCGGGATGGCGGAGCAGCACCTCGAGCAGATGCCATTCGGTCGGCGTGAGCCTGATGTCCTTCTCGCCTCTGATCACCCGCTTGGCCGCCAGATCGATGGTGGTGTCGCCCAGGCTGACCTGGGGCTCGCTCACCTCGGCCGCACTGCGCCTGGTCACCGCGCGCATCCGGGCCAGCAGCTCGTCCATGCCGAACGGCTTGGTCACGTAGTCGTCGGCGCCGGCGTCGAGCGCCTCGACCTTGTCGGTGCTGTCGGCCCGGCCCGACAGCACGATGATCGGGGCGTCGGTCCAGCCGCGCAGCCCGCCGATCACCTCCACGCCGTCGAGGTCGGGCAGGCCGAGGTCGAGGATCACCAGGTCCGGAGGATGGTGCGCGGCCTCGGCCAGCGCCTGCGCGCCGGTCTGCGCGGTATAGACCTCGTACTGCCTGGCCCGCAGGTTGATCCGGAGCGCGCGCAGGATCTGCGGCTCGTCGTCGACGACGAGCACCCGGGTCATGACGGCACCTGATCGGCGCCCTGCGGCTCGGTGTGCTCACCGGGCAGCGTGTGGGCGGTGCCGGGGACCGCGGGCAAGGAGAGCGCCATCGTCAGGCCGCCGCCTGGCGTCTCCTCCGGCTCCAGCGTCCCCTCCATCGCCTCGGTCAGGCCGCGGGACAGCGCCAGCCCGAGGCCGATCCCGGTCGTATTGTCGGTGTCCCCGAGCCGCTGGAACGGGACGAACATCCGGCTCGCCTGCTCTTCCGGTATGCCGGGTCCCCGGTCGATGACCCTGAGCTCGACCCGGTCGCCGAGCGAGCTCGCGGTCAGCAGCGGCGGCGAGCCCGGGGGTGAGTAGCGGAGCGCGTTGGCCATCAGGTTGGAGATCACGCGCTCCAGGATGCCAGGGTCGACGAGCACCTCGGGCAGGTCCGCTGGCATCTCGACCAGCACGATCTTCCCGCCCGGGCCGAGGTCGTCGAGCGACCGGGCAACGATCTCGCCCAGATCGGCCGGCCTCGGGAACACCGCCATGGCCCCGGCTTGCAGCCTGCTCATGTCGAGCAGGTTCTCGACCAGCCTGGTCAGCTTGTCGAGCGACTCGTCCGCCGTCGCGAGCAGCTCGTCGCGATCCTCGGCCGACCACTGCACGTCGTCCGAGCGCAGGCTGGTAACGGCCGCCTTGGCCGAGGCCAGCGGCGTCCGCAGGTCATGGCTCACCGCGGCCAGCAGCGCGGCGCGCATCCGGTCGGCCTCGGCGATCGGGCGGGCCGCCTCGGCCTCGGCCATCAGCCGCTGCTGCTCGAGCGCGGCGGCCGCGTAGGCCGCGAACGCACCGAGCACGCGCCGGTCGGCGGCCGGCAAGGTCCGGCCCCGGGCCGCCAGGCACAGGTCGTCGTTCACCGGCATCGATACGTCGCCGTCTTCTGGCCGGGAGAGCTGACCGCTGCCGGACGTCGCGACCGCGTCCCAGGCCACCGCCGACAGCCCGCTGTCGGCCCCGCTCGCGCGCTCGAGCAGGGTCACTGTCTGCATGCCGAAGGCCTCGCGGACCCGGTCGACCACGGCCTGCAGCGGCTGCTCGCCGCGCAGGATGCTGCCGGCGGTCGTGACCAGAAGGTCGGACTCGGCCCCGGCTCGGGCCGCCTGTTTCGACCGTCTGGCCGCGTCGTCGACTATCGTGCTCACCACCGCGGCCACGATCACGAAGACGACCAGCGCGAGCGCGTTATTGGCCTCGGAGATATTGAACGTGTAGAAGGGCGGCGTGAAGTAATAGTTGAGGAAGAGCGATCCGGCCACCGCGGCGATCACCGCGGGCACCAGGCCGCCGACGAGCGCCACCGCAATGACGCCGATCAAGAAGACGAGCATGTCGCTGGTCAGGTTCAGGTGTTCCCGCAGGTTCGCGAGCGCGAGCGCGAGCAGCGGGGCGAGGAGTAGCGCCATCGCGTATCCGGCGACCTTCCGCGGCAGCGACAGCCCGCCATGCTGGGAGGGCAGCCCGCGGCCGCGGCCCATCCGGGCGTGCGTCACGATGTGGACGTCGATGTCGCCGGACTCTCGGATCGTCCGCAGGCTGACCCCGGGTCCGGTCAGCAGCGTGGACAGCCAGCGGCGGCGGCTGGCGCCGAGCACCAGCTGGGTCGCGTTCTCGGCCCTGGCGAAGGCCAGCAGGGCCTCCGACACGTTGTCACCGACGACCTGGTGGTAGCTGCCGCCAAGCGACTCGGCCAGCCGCCGCTGGGTCGCGAGTGCGGCCGGGTCGGCTCCGGTGAGGCCGTCGGACCTGGTGACGTAGACGGCGAGGAGGTCGCCGCCAGCCGACCGCGCCGCCACCCGCGCGGCGCGGCGGATCAGCGTCTCGCCCTCGGGGCCGCCGGTGAGCGCGACCACGACCCGTTCCCTGGCCTCCCAGGTGTCGTGGATGTTATGGGCCTCGCGGTACCGCTGGAGCCCCTCGTCGACCTTGTCGGCCAGCCAGAGCAGCGCGAGCTCGCGCAGGGCGGCCAGGTTGCCGGTGCGGAAGTAGTGGTTGAGCGCGGCGTCGACCTTCTCGGCCGGGTAGATGTTGCCGTGTGCCATCCGGCGGCGCAGCGCCTCCGGCGTCATGTCGACCAGCTCGACCTGATCGGCGGCGCGGACGACGGAGTCGGGAACGGTCTCCCGCTGCGGCACTCCGGTGATCTTCATCACCACGTCGTTCAGCGACTCGAGGTGCTGGATGTTGACCGTGGTGATGACGTCGATCCCGGCGCTGAGCAGTTCCTCGACGTCCTGCCAGCGCTTGGTGTTGCGCGAGCCAGGGACGTTGGTGTGGGCTAGCTCGTCGACCAGGGCGATGTGCGGGTGCCTGGCGAGGACCGCGTCGAGGTCCATCTCCTCGAAGAAGGTGTCACGGTAGCTGATCCTGGCCCGCGGCATCACCTCGAGGCCGAGCATCTGCTCGGCCGTGCGCCGCCGCCCGTGGGTCTCGACGAAGGCCACCACCACGTCCGCTCCGCGCGAACGGCGGCGGTGGCCCTCGCCGAGCATCGCGAAGGTCTTGCCGACCCCCGCGGCCGCGCCCAGGTAGATCCTGAGCTGGCCGCGGCGCGCGGGGGTGGCAGCGCCTTTCACGTGCGTGCTTCCTGTCTCGGTCATCTCCTACATCACGGTACGGGGTGCTGCTGGTCGAGCGCGATGTTGAGCAGCAGCACGTTCACCCCGGGCTCGCCCAGGAAGCCGAGCGGCCGGCCGAACGTGTACTTCTTGACCAGCGCCCTGACCGTCGCCGGGCTGATGTGCCTGGCGGCGGCGACCCGGTTCACCTGGATCGCCGCGTTCTGCGGTGAAATGTAGGCCTCCAGGCCAGAGGCCGACACTGTCACCGCGTCCGGCGGGATGGCCGAAGCGGGGACATGGTCGAACTTCTCGATCGCCTTGATGCGCTGCTTGATATCGGTCACCAGCACCGGGTTGTTCGGCCCGAGGTTGGACCCCTCGCTGGCGAGCGGGTCGCAGCCGCCCGTCTGGTTGGTCGCCGAGGTTTCCGACGCCGATGGCCGCGGCTGGAAATACTGCGGCAGCGGGTTGCCCTTGGCGTCGGTGAACTCCTGGCACAGCAGGCTAGAGCCCACGACCCGGCCGTGGACCTGCACCAGCGAGCCGTTGGCCTGCTTGTTGAACGCCACCTGGGAGATCCCGAACATGAACAGCGGGTACGCGATACCGCAGATCACGGTGAAGATCAGCAGGCCACGTAGCGCCGCGATGAGCTGGCGCACGGTAGATGGAAGACGCGACATGTCGATCAACCGCCGAATCCTGGGATGAACTGAATGATGAGGTCGATGAGCTTGATCCCGACGAACGGGATGATGAGACCGCCGACGCCGTAGATCCACAGGTTCCTGCGGAGCATGGCCGCGGCCGAGGACGGCCGGTAGCGCACGCCGCGCAGCGCCAGCGGGATCAGGGCCACGATGATCAGCGCGTTGAAGATGATCGCCGAGGTGATCGCCGATTCAGCGCTGTGCAGGTGCAGGATGTTGAGCTTGGCCAGGCCGGGGATCACGCCCTCGAACATGGCCGGGATGATGGCGAAGTACTTCGCCACGTCGTTGGTGATCGAGAAGGTGGTCAGCGCGCCTCGGGTGATCAGGAGCTGCTTGCCGATCTCCACGATCTCGATGAGCTTGGTCGGGTTGGAGTCCAGGTCCACCATGTTCCCCGCCTCCTTGGCGGCGGAGGTTCCGGTGTTCATGGCCACGCCGACGTCGGCCTGGGCGAGCGCGGGAGCGTCGTTGGTGCCGTCACCGGTCATCGCGACCAGCTTGCCGCCTTCCTGCTCCTTCTTGATCAGCGCCATCTTGTCTTCCGGCGTCGCCTCGGCGAGGAAGTCGTCCACGCCGGACTCGTCGGCGATCGCCTTGGCGGTGAGCGGGTTGTCACCGGTGATCATGACGGTCCTGATGCCCATCTTGCGCATTTCGGCGAACCGTTCGGCGATCCCCTCCTTGACAATGTCCTTGAGGTGGATCACGCCGAGGGCGCGGGCTGATTGCGGCCCGCCCGTCCCGGCCCCTACCCGCTCGGCCACGACGAGCGGTGTCCCGCCCGCTGACGAGATGCCGTCGACTAGCTGGCCAAGCTCGTCGGGCGGGGCGCCGCCGGAGTTCCTGATCCAGTCCCGCACGGCGCTCGACGCGCCCTTGCGCACCTGACGCCCGTCGGCCAGGTCGATGCCGCTCATCCTGGTCTGCGCGGTGAACTCGACGAACTCCGCGCCGCGCAGCTCGCCTTCGTGCCGCTCGCGCAGGCCGTACCGATCCTTGGCGAGCACCGCGATCGAGCGGCCTTCCGGCGTGTAGTCGGCCATCGAGGAGAGCTGCGCGGCGTCGGCGAGCTCCTGCTCGCTCACTCCGCCGACCGGCAGGAAGTCGCTGGCCTGCCGGTTGCCGATCGTGATGGTGCCGGTCTTGTCCAGCAGCAAGGTGTTGACGTCGCCGGCCGCCTCGACCGCCCGGCCCGACATGGCCAGCACGTTTCGCTGGACCAGCCGGTCCATGCCCGCGATGCCGATCGCCGACAGGAGCGCGCCGATCGTGGTCGGGATCAGGGCGACCAGCAGCGCCACCAGGATGACCAGCGACTGCGGGGCGTTGGAGTAGAAGGCCATCGGCTGGAGCGTGACGACCGCGAGCATGAAGATGACCGTCAGGGCCGCCAGCAGGATGTTCAGCGC
>JADGPC010000361.1 GCA_017882645.1 Streptosporangiales bacterium
AGCCCGGCCTGCACCTCGTCATCCCGATGATCGACCGGGTCAAGGACCTGATCGACCTGCGCGAGCAGGTGGTGTCCTTCACGGGCCAGCGGGTGATCACCGAGGACAACGTCGGCGTGGCCATCGATACGGTGCTGTTCTTCCAGGTCACCGATCCGAGAGCGGCCGACTACGAGATCGTCAACTACATTCAGGCGATCGAGCAGCTGGCCGCGACCATGCTGCGGAGCGTCATCGGGAGCATGGACCTCGAGCAGACGCTGACCTCCCGCGACAAGATCAACACGCTGCTGCGCGGCGTGCTCGACGACGCGTCAGGCAAGTGGGGCATCCGGGTGACGAGGGTGGAGATCCGCTCGATCGACCCGCCGCAGTCGATCAAGGACGCGATGGAGAAGCAGCTCAAGGCCGAGCGGGAGAAGCGGGCGGCGATCCTGCACGCCGAGGGGGTGCAGCAGTCGCAGATCCTGACCGCCGATGGTGACAAGAAGGGCACCATCCTGCGGGCCGAGGGTGACAAGCAGTCGGCCATCCTGCGGGCGCAAGGCCAGGCCGAGGCGATCGCGACCGTGTTCAATGCCATCCACGAGGGCAACCCCGACCCCAAGCTGCTCGCCTACCAGTACCTGCAGACCCTGCCGCAGCTCGCACAGGGACAGGGCAGCACGGTCTGGATGATCCCGAGCGAGCTGACCGGCGCCTTGCGGATGCTCACCTCGGCGTTCGGCGGGCAGGCCGATGATCAGAACTCGAGCGCTGTCATGGCTCCGGCCCCGGTTCCGGACGGCCGTCCCGCGGTCGGCGTGCCGCTGCCCAGCGCGCCTGCTCCCGGCGAGATCGGCCCGGCCGGCGGCAACGGCACCGACTACCGCGGCCTTCCTGGTCCCGAATCAGGGGCGAACGGCTAGGCCGACGGTCAGCAGCAGCCCGAACGCCAGCTGCAGCCGCCCGGTCTGGCCGAGCACGGCGATCAGGCCAGGACCCGTGGTGGCGCGCAGTACCTGCCTGACCGGCTGGACGGACAGCGGCACGGCGGCCAGCGTGATCAGGGTCAGCGGCGCGACGGCCGCCATCGCGGCGGCAACGGCGAACGGCGCCCACACGCAGCCGGCGTAGAGCACCCGGGTGCGCCGGTCGCCGAGCACGACGGCCAGCGTGCGCTTGCCGGTGGCCTCGTCGGTCGGGATGTCGCGCAGGTTGTTGATCACCAGGAGCGCGCAGGCCAGCAGTCCGACCGGGACGGCGGCGGCGATGGCGAGCCAGGCCAGCCTGTCCATCTGGACATAGGCGGTGCCCGCTACCGCCCCGACTCCGAAGAAGGCGAAGACCGAGACCTCGCCGAGCGCGCGGTAGCCGTATGGCCGGCTGCCCCCGGTGTAGAACCAGGCCGCGCCCACGGCGGCGACGCCGAGCAGCAGCAGCCACCAGGAGACCACGGCCGCCAGGACGAGGCCGGCCAGCCCGGCGACCAGGAAGCTGGCCAGCGCGGCCGCCAGCACCTGCCGCGGCGTGGCCAGGCCGGAGCCGACCAGCCGGACCGGGCCGACCCGCTGCTCGTCGGTGCCGCGGATGCCGTCGCTGTAGTCGTTGGCGTAGTTGACGCCGACCTGCAGGGCCAGCGCGACCACCAGCGCGAGCGCGGCCCGCCAGGCGACGAACTGGCCGTAACCCCCCGCGACGCCCGAGCCGACCGCGACCGGGACGATAGCGGCGGGCAGCGTCCGTGGCCTGGCGCCCGCCATCCAGTCTCGTGCCGCCGTCACGCCTAGTCCCGTCTGCCGCAGATGGAGGGTCACAGACTAGCCGGGCAGCACCACTGGGCCGGAGCAGGCCTCAGTTCAGCGGCGGCAGCGCCCGCGCGGCGGCGGCGAAGACCATGGCGATCTGCCCGGACGTGAGGCGATGGGCGGCGGTGGCCTTGGACTGGCGCCGGAAGTAGGTGCCGACACGGCTGCCGTCGAACACGTCGACGCCCTTGAACTTCATGATCACCCAGGGGATGCTCGGCCCGTACATGACAATGGCCGGCCGCACTCTGACCCGCTGCCCGACCTCGGCCGCGATCAGCTTCGCGGCTAGTCTGGCCTCCATCTGAGCGTGGTCTACGCGGTCCTCCATGCTGGATCGGCCGTGATACAGCATTCCGCCCATGGCCTTCAGCGGCAGCCGCTTGTCCAGCCGCTGGGAGTCGAGCGTGAACACGCCCGCCGGGCCGATGACGAGGTGATCGACGATGTGCTTGGTCCCGGGAATGGTCCGGGCGTGCAGCGCCATATAGCCGGCCGGCTGCAGCACCTTCAGGCGGCGCCTGGTGTAGCGCTGGGCTGAGGTCACCCGGACTGAGGCCGGCACCACCGCGGTCGTCTTGGATCGATAAATAGCGTCCGCGGCAGCGTAGATGGCTGCGGCGGTCACGCCGTACCGCCAGCCAAGCCCGATGCTGAAGCCGATGAAGACGACGAGCGCGACGACGGCCCGGACGACCCAGACCCGGAAACGCGGGTCGGCCCGCAGCCGCGGGTTGACGAGCGGCCGGCTGACCAGCGGGTGGACGGACTGCCGCCGGGCTGGTCGCGCGCTGGCCGCCGATCGCGTCGCGCCGGTCGGCGGGGTGCGGGCGGTCGCGCGGGAGGCCGTGGTCACCCGAGCGGCAGTGGTGAGCCGGGAACTGTCCGGCGTGGCCTGGGCGGCCGGCCCAGGCGCGGCGGTGGCGCTCGGCTTGGCGGTGGCGCTCGGCCCGGCGGTGGCGCTCGGCCCGGCGGTGGCGGTTGGCTCGGCGGCGGCGGCGGCGCCCGGGGTCGCCGTGCCGGAACCGGAATCGCCGGGACCGGTGAAGCCGAGATCGGCGTCGTCGGCGCCGGCCGCGGCATCATCCGGGGATCCGCCATCCGCCGCGGTGGCGTCGTCCTCCGCCCAGGACCCGCGGAATAGCGCGCGCAGGCCCTTACGCTCGCTGGCCTGCTGCGCCGACTGGCCGGGCGGCTCGGGCACGTCCGCGTCCACATCCCGAGAGTAGCCGATCCGCTGCCCGCTGAACATGCGGGTGCAGGCGGCGCAATGCCCGGTCAGATAGGCCTAGACGGTGTAACCCAGGCCGTCTACTGTTCGGTAACGTGACAGAGATTCATGACATGACCGCGCTCGAGCTCGCCGATTCCATCGCCAGCGGCGAGTTGTCCCCGGTCGAGATCACCGACCATTACCTGGACCGGATCGACCGCCTGAACGCTCAGACCGGCGCCTTCTACACCGTGACGGGGGACCTGGCCAGGGAGCAGGCCGTGGCCGCGGAGAAGCTCGCCGCCGACAGCCGCCGGACCGGCGACCGGGCGTCGCTGCCGGCCCTGAATGGCGTGCCCATCCCGATCAAGGACCTGAACATGGTCGCCGGCGTGCGGCTGACGATGGGCTGCTCGCTCTTCGCGGATACCATCGCCCCGGAGGACGACTATGTCGTCGCCGAGCTGCGCAAGGCCGGGATCGTGATCACCGGCAAGACCGCGACTCCGGAGTTCGGCCTGCCGTGTTACACCGAGACCAAGATCGGGCCGCCCGCCCGGACGCCGTGGGACCTGTCCAGGTCGGCGGGCGGCTCGAGCGGTGGCGCGGCAGCGGCGGTCTCGGCCGGCCTGGCCCCGGCCGCGCAGGGCAGCGATGGCGGCGGGTCCATCAGGATCCCGGCTAGCGTGTGCGGCCTGTTCGGGATCAAGCCGAGTCGCGGCCGGATCTCCGGCGGCCCGCTGATGCCCGACCTCAGCGGCCTGTCCACCGACGGGCCCATCACGCGTACCGTCGCGGACGCCGCGCACCTGCTCGACGTGATGACGTGCACTTATCCGGGCGACATGTACATCACGCCGCCGCTGCCGGACGGCGAGACCTTCCTCGGTCATGCTCGCCGCGAGCCGGGCAAGCTGCGGATCGGGCGCTCGCTGACCAATGTCGTGCCGGGCGCGACAGTGCATGACGACTGCGTGGCGGCCTACGAGGACGCGAGCAAGCTGCTTGCCGATCTCGGCCACGAGGTCACCGATGTCGAGCTGCCGTTCGGCTCGGACGCCGTGCCGATGTTCGAGCTGCTCTGGTACTCGATGGCGACCCTGGCGCCGATCGAACCCACCCAGGAGGAGGAACTCCTCCCGCTGACCCGCTACCTGCGCAGCAAGGGCGCCAAGGTGACGGCCGGCGAGCTGATCTTCGCCCAGGCGTATCTCCAGGGCGTGATGCGGCCGGCCATGGCGCTGCTGAACTCCTACGACGCGTTCCTGAGCCCGACGCTGGCCTCGCCTCCGGTACCCGTTGGCTACTTCGACGAAGTTGATCCCGCGGAGAACTTCGAGCGGCAGAAGCGATTCACCCCGTATACAGCGTTGTATAACATCTCAGGCCAGCCTGCGGTGAACCTGCCGTTGTACTGGAATGCTGAGGGGCTGCCCATCGGGGTGATGCTGGCCGGCCGGCTGGGTGATGAGGCCACCCTTATCGCGCTGTCGGCGCAGATCGAGGCGGCCAGGCCGTGGCGGGACCGCCATCCGTCGATCTGGTAGGCAGCCGTCCGGGCCAAACCGGTAAAGATTCCCGCCTGGCTGCCCGAACGCGCGCCAGGTCCTACCATCGGTGACTGACCCTGTTTGCTATGCGTTACTGAATGACGACGCAAAGTGAGCGAGTCAATCCTGTGCATGCGGGCGGCAACGGGGATCCGGAGGTAATCGCGTGGTGCCGGGGCGTCGGCGCTGGCGGCGGGTACGACAAGTCAGCAATGGTGTGGCTGCCGCCTGCGTGGCGGCTGTGATCCTGCTGCTCTGCGGGGCCGGCTACGCCGGCCTGCCCGCACTCGGCCCGCTGCTCGATCCGGCGCACGGCGCATGGGCGTCAGCCTCAGGGGGCCAGCTGCCTGAGTCGCAGGTGCTGCCACTGCCGGGACTGACGAGCACGGCGCTGGTGTCCTTCGATGCCAACGGCATCGCGACGATCAACGCGGTCAGCCGGGCTGATGCGATGACCGCGCTCGGCTACCTGCACGCCAGCTTCCGGCTGACGCAGATGGACCTGCAGCGCAGGCTGGCCGAGGGCAGGCTGGCCCAGCTCGTCGGGCCTGCCGCGGTCTCATCGGATGAGTTCGAGCTGCGGCTGGGCCTGCTGCGCACCGCGCGACGGGAGTGGGCGGCGATGCCGCGGACCGGCGCGGCCGCATCGATGCTCGCGGCGTACGCGCGCGGCGTCAACGACTATCTGGCGCAGCTGCGTGCGAGCGGGCAGTGGCCGGCGCTTTACTCGGTGGCCGGCGTCTACCCGGCCCGCTGGACTCCCGTGGACAGCCTGGCGGTCCAGGGGGACCTGGCCCAGGAACTCGACTTCACGACCAGCCCGCTGGACTATGCGCTGCTGGTCAGGTCGCTGGGGATCCAGCGGACCATGAGCTGGTTCCCGGTTGCGCCCGGCGGTGCGCAGGGCAGCTTCGATCCCGGGCCCTACCGGATCCGCGGGATCGGGCCTGCCCGGGTCAGTACGACAGCCGCGCCGGGCCGAGGATCGGCCGGGGTGACCGGCCAGGCGTCGGCGGCGGTCGCGCGATCAGCGGCCGCCGTGCTCGCCGTGACCAGCGCCCTGCCGCCCGGGCAGGTGGCCAGCGATACGGCGTCCAGCCAGGCGGCCGGCCAGACGGCAGCGGGCAGCGCGTGGGCGGTGAACGGGCCGAGGTCGCGGGCCGCGGGTCGATGCTGGCCGGCACCGCGCCCCTGGCTGGCACGGTCCCGTCGGCCTGGTTCGAGGTCGCTATCGCGGCGCCGCAGTACGACGTCACGGGCGTCAGCCTGCCCGGGCTGCCAGGCGTGCTGATCGGTCACAACCAGCACATCGCATGGTCGGTCAGCCATGCCCAGGACCAGTCGACGCTGTTCTATGCCGAGCGGACCAGCCGCTCTCGGCCGGGACAGTACCTCTGGCACGGCCGATGGCGGGCCGTGCGCCGGGTGCGCTACGAGATCCCGGTCCGCGGCGGCCGGACCCGGCACCTGGCCGTCGCCCTGACGGTTCATGGCCCGGTCCTGGCCCAGGCGGGCCAGACGATCTCCGTCGACTGGACGGGCAGCGCCGGATCGGCCGACATCGCGGCACTGGCCAGGATCGGAACAGCGGCCAGCTTCACCCAGTTCCGGGCCGCGCTCGTAGGCTGGCGCTCACCCGCCCAGACCTTCGTCTACGCCGACGACCGAGGCCAGATCGGAGCCATCGCGGCCGGCGACTACCCGATCGTGCGGCACGGGGTGCCGTGGCTGCCGCTGCCGGGGACCGGCGCCGACGACGTGGCGGGCGCGATCCCGTTCGCGGCGGAGCCGCAGAGCCACGATCCGCCAGGCCACGTGATCGCGACGGCCGGCCAGCGGCCGGTCACGGCCGCGTATCCGTACTACATCGGCACCACGGCGGGCGACCTCGACCCGGGCGGCTCCGCTGGCCGCCAGTACCTGGTCCTGGACCGCCGATCGGGCATGCAGCCGGCGGTCTTCGCCGCGCTGCAGGCCCGGTCGGCTGACCAGCTGGCCGCCCGGCTGGTACCCAGGCTGCTCGCGGCACTGCACCGGGCGACCCTCACGTCGGCCGAGCGGCAAGCCGCTGGCGTGCTCAGCGGCTGGGATCACGTGCTGGATGCGCAGTCCGCGGCGGCCGCGATCTGGTCGACGTTCTGGCCGGACTACCTGTCGGCAGCCTTCGGCCCGTGGTGGAAGGCGGCCGCCGTCCCGGTCCGGCTGGATCCCGCCGGGCTGGCGATCTCGGCCGGTCAGTTCGGCCTGGTCCATGCGCTGGAGCACTGGACGCTCGCCGATCCGTCCAGTCCGGTCTTCACGCTGCCGGGCGGTCAGGCCCGGACCGCGGCATCGGTCATGCGGATTGCCTTCGGCGCGGCCGTGGCGCACCTGCGCGCGCGGCTCGGCCTCTCACCCTCCAGCTGGACGCTGGCCGGCCTGCGCGGTGCGACGGTCGCGTCGCTGCCGCGGGTGCCCGTGCGCGGCGCTGGTGCCGGCGTTCCATGGACCGTCGCGGCCGGCTATTCCCTGCCCGCGGGCACGGCCGACCAGGGCTGGCGGATGATCGTCTGGCTGCCCGCGGCCGGCGGCCGGCCGGGCATCGAGGCCGAGGGGATCTATCCGGGCGGCCAGAGCGAGAACCCGGCCTCGCCCTGGTACGACAACCTGATCGCCCGGTGGGGCGGCGGCGGATACCTGCCGATGCCGGCGGCCGGCGCGACGGCCTCCGGGCGGATCAGATGGGAGCTACGGCCATGACCCGGCCGGTGAGCCGGTCGGAGGTCGGCCGGATGGGCAGGCGCGGGTCTTACCGGCTCGGCGGGCTCGGTCCGCAGGGTCCTGGCCCGGCGAGGGCGTCCCGCCCGCTGCGGCCGTCGTTTGTCCGGCCGGAGCACCCGGGCACGACGGCGGGCTGGATCCTGGGTGCCGTCGCCGGCACCGTCCTGATCGCCGGAGGATCCTCGATCGGGCTGTGGTTCACGCCCTTCGTGATCGGCCTGGCGACTGGCCTCGTCATGCGCTGGGGCGGCTGGCGGCTGCTGGTATCGGGCCCGGCCGTGGTGATCATGGCCGCGGCAGGCTGGGGACTGGCCCTGTGGGTTCCTGTCCTGCGCGGGCTGCCGCTGGGGGCGACGGCGCGCACGATCGCCGTGACGGCCGGCCTGCCGGCCATCAGCGTCCTTGCCTTCGGCGTCGCGCTCGCGGTGAGCGTCGCGCTCGGACTGGCCGGGCTGTGGCTTGGCCGGGCGCTCACCCCCCGGCCCGCGCGGGACTAGCGGCGCTCGGCTGCGGGGTCGGCGGCAATCTCGACCGCAAGGGGAGCGGTCCCCGGGGCTCTGTCCTGGGCTGCCAGCTCCGCGTCAGCGTCCGGCGCGGTCGACCTCGCGGTCGACCTCGTGGCCGACAGGCTCGCGGCCAGGGCGCCGCCGCAGGTCAGAATCGCGCCGAGGATCTGCAGCAGCGTCGGCCGCTGCCCGAGGATGGCGGCGGCGAGAGCAAGCGAGGCAGCCGGCTGGAGCAGCAGCATCAGCGAGGAGATGGCCGCGGGCAGGCGCGGCAGCGACGCGGCGATCAGCAGCCAGCCAGCCGTCTGGCTGAGCAGCGCGAGCAGCGCGAGCCAGCCGATGGCCGGCCAGAGCGGGTGCAGCCCCAGGCCGCCGAAGATCAGCCCGAAGGCGAGGGCGGCGACCGCCGTTCCTGCCGTCGCGTCGGCGACCGGGCCGGCGACGTGCGGGGAAGTGGCCGCCGACCGGCGCAGGGTCAGCAGGTAACCCGCGTACGCGATGGAGGTTCCGACGCCGTACCAGATGCCCGCCAGCGGGTGCAGGCCTGCGGCAGGCGTGCCGATCAGGCCGGAGACGAGCACGACACCCACCATCACGACCGGCAGCGCGAGTGCCACGGCACGGCTCGGGCGCTCATGCCAGAGCACCCAGGCGATGCCGGCTACGAACAGCACCTGAAGGTTCCCGAGAACGGTGGCCACGCCAGCGCCGACATCGGCGATGGCATGTGCCCACAAGATCAGGTCCACGGCCAGGAACAGGCCGGCGGCCACGGCCCGCAGGCGCTGAGCCAGCGGCCGGGCACCGTGCCGGCGCTGCTCGATCACGGCCAGCGTAATCAGCACGGGAAGGGCCAGCGCGGCCCGGTAGAACGCCGTGCTGACGGCACTCGCGCCGGAGAGCGCGACCAGCACCGCGGAGGAGGAGATGGTCGCCGCACCCAGGCCGGCCAGCAGGAGCGGACGCCGGTCAGGCATGGCAACGGCACCGGAATTGGCGGTGCCGTCCTTGCCTGTAAGGACCGTAGACTTGTACGGTGCTGTCACGGTGTTCAGCATAACGGCCCAGGCCGGCGGAGGAGAACATGGGATTCGGCGCCGACCAGCTCGAGGCGCTGGCGGAGTGCGTCGACCTCATCAACACCGGCCGGATCACGTCGGCCTCGCCGTCCGGCTCGGCCGAGCGGCTTGCCACCCTTGACGACGTGGTTGCCTTCGGCCGCCGGCACCGGGTCGAGAACCTGAGCGCGGCCCGCGCCAGCGACGTCCTGCGGCTGCGTGAGCTGCGCGGCCGCATCGACTCGGTTGCCGTCGCCTGCCTGGCCGGCGACGGGGCCACCGCGATCAGGCTCCTGAATGCGCTGCTGGCCGAGACCGGAGCGGTCCCTCAGATCGTCGCGCACGACGGGCGCGGCCCGCATGTCCATGTCTCCAGGGCCGGCGCCCCGCTCGCCGACCGGATCGCCGCGCACAGCGCGATGGGCCTGGCTGAGCTTATCGTCGCCGGGGCCAGCGGCCGGGTGCGCAGCTGTGCTTCGCCGACCTGCGACGCGGTCTTCGTCGACCTGTCCAGGAACCAGTCGAGGCGCTACTGCGACAGCCGCACCTGCGGTAACCGCATCCACGTAGCCGCCTACCGCTCCCGCCGCTCCGCCGCCGCTACCTGATCGCACCCGCCTCAGTTGGTGCCGCAAATCGTCTGCCAGGGCGCCAGCCGGCGGGCACCGCCGCACTTACCCCGCATTTGAGCCATGTGAACACCCGTATTGCGGCATTTGCGGCGACGAAATCCGGGGTAAGTGCGGAACTGGCGGTCGGCCGGGCATTGCCATCGGGTGGCTCAGCCAGCTAGCTGAGCCGACATCGCGGTCCGGAGCAGCGATATGTCGCCGAGGGCATCGGTGCTGTCGACGAACTGGTCGACGGCGCCGGTGACCGGCAGCCGGCGGATCTCGTCCGCGGCGATCGAGTCGCGCAGCGCGGCGGCGATTCGCCCCGCGTCGATGACGCGGTACGGCCGGTCGTAGTACGGCCTGGTGGCGACGTCGACCGGATCGGTCAGCCGCAGGTCATTGTGCAGCCGGGCCGCGATCTCGTAGGCGGCGCACAGGTTCTGCTCGCGGTCCGGCCAGGACGGTGACTGGAGCGCGGCGGTCAGGTGCAGCCCTAGCGCCTCAGGCACACCGGGCAGCCGGGTGAAGGCCGTCCCGAGCCACTTGCTGTACGGCGGATAACGCCGCCGCATCAGGATGGTCAGCCGCATCAGGTCCCTGACGAGCCGGGCTGTCACCACGAGGCCCCCGAGATCGTCCCCGGCCTCGGCGCACCGGCCGGGAAACGCCTCCTCCTGGCCGATCCGCGCCCACTGGCAGGCGAGCACGTAGCGCCAGACGTCGCCGGGATACCAGTCCAGCGCCGCCCGCGCGGCTCCCAAGCCGCCCGCGGCAGCACCCGGCTGCGTGGCCAGCCCGTCCCAGAGCACGGCGCCGCCGGCTAGCTCGGCCAGCACCTGGGTCGGGGTCGCCAGCCAGTCCCGCAGGCCCACCCCGGCTCGCGGGTCAAAGCCAAGCTGTCCGGTCAGCCAGTCAGCTAGCTCGGCGACCTGCACCCAGTGCACCGGCACGGGGGTCGCCGCGGTCGCATCGGAGAACCTGGTCGGCCAGCCGAGGAAGGTCGGCGGGAGCCGGTCGGCCAGCATCGCGGTCAGGCCGGCCACGCGGTCCGCGTCGCCTGGACCGACGAATATCTGGCCGCGCGGGCCCCAGTTGTGGTCGGTCGACCGCGGCGAGTCGAACCCCAGTACCTCCGAGCCCCACCCGATTAGCGCGGCGGAATGCTCGAGTTCTGGGGCGTGGCGGTCGAGCAGCGGCCTGACCACCTCGGTGTAGTAGCGCCGCGCCAGCTCGGTTCCGGGCAGGTACGTTGTCGGCACGCACCGATCCTGCCAGGTGAGTGCATGCCTCGGTCAGCCGAGGACATCATGGAACCCATGACCGACCGCGAGCTGATCACCAGGGCCGAGGAGCTTGGCGTGTCGACGAGCTACCTGAACTGGCGGAAGGAGACGGTTCAGGTACCGGCCGGGACGCTGCGGGCGATCGTTGATGCCCTCGGCGACCCGCCAGAACCGGGGCGTCCCGAGCCCGGCTCCTCCGGGCCGACGGCCAGGCCGAGGGTTCCCCGCAAGCGGTCCTGGGGCCTGACTGTCCAGCTCTACTCCGTCCGGTCGCGGCGCTCGTGGGGCCACGGTGACCTGCGCGACCTGGCGGACCTGGCCCGCTGGTCGGCCCGGCATCTCGGGGCGAGCTTC
Organism: Streptosporangiales bacterium; assembly: GCA_017882645.1. Taxonomy (GTDB): domain Bacteria; phylum Actinomycetota; class Actinomycetes; order Streptosporangiales; family Streptosporangiaceae; genus Chersky-822. The sequence goes on from JADGPC010000361.1 coordinate 11,126, forward strand.
ATCCTGATCAACCCGCTGCATGCCGCCGAGCCCGTGATACCGGTCAGCAATTCTCCGTACCTGCCGATGAGCCGCAGGTACCTCAGCCCGCTGTACCTGCGGATCGAGGACATCGAGGAGTTCCAGCTCCTGAACCCGGCTCAGCGGCAGTACGCGGAGGAACTCGCCGGGCCGCTGCGGGCCGCCAGCAGTACCCCGGACCTGATCGACAGAGACCGGGTCTGGGCGGCGAAACGGCTCGCGCTCGAGCTTGTCCACGCGGTCGGGCGCAGCCCGGCCCGGGAGGCTGACTACCGCCGGTTCGCCGAGCGCGAGGGCGCTGAGCTGGCCGCCTGGGCCAGCTGGTGCGCGCTGGCTGAACAGCACGGTGCTGACTGGCGCCGCTGGCCAGCGGAGCTGGCTGACCGGGACCGAGCGGCGACGCTCACCGCGTCGAGCCCGCTCGCCGAGCGAGCCGAGTTCCACGCATGGCTGCAATGGCTGACGGACACCCAGCTCGCCGGGGCCCAGCGCGCGGCGCTGGCGGCCGGCATGAGCATCGGGGTGATCAGCGATCTCGCCGTCGGCGTCCATCCCGGGGGCTCGGACGCCTGGGCGCACCAGGACATGCTGGTCCGCGGGATCAGCGTGGGCGCGCCCCCGGACGGGTTCAACCAGCGCGGGCAGGACTGGGCCCAGCCACCATGGCACCCGCAGCGGCTGGCCGCGGCGGCCGCCAGGCCGCTGGCCGACCTGCTCGGCGCGGCGGTACGGCACGCCGGGGGACTGCGGGTCGATCACGTGATGGGCCTGATGCGGCTGTGGTGGATACCGGAAGGCATGACGCCGGACCAGGGGGCTTACGTCAGTTACGATCACCGGCTGATGGTCGGGGCGCTGACCGAGCAGACGGCTCGGGCTGATGCGATCGCGATCGGCGAGGATCTCGGCACGGTCGAGCCCTGGATCAGGCGCTACCTGGCCAGCCAGCGGGTACTCGGCACGGAGATGGCGTGGTTCGCGCGCGAGCCAGACGGCTCGCCGCTGCGCCCGCCCGGCTGGCGACGCCGCTGCATGGCCACGGTCGGCACGCATGACGTTCCGCCGGTCTCCGGCTTCGTCACCGGCGATCACGTCACGGTGCGGGCGCAGCTGGGCCTGCTTAAAGATCCAGGCGGAGAACGAAAAGGCTCGGAGCTGAGGCTGTCCGCCTGGCAGGACGCCCTGACGGCGCAACATCTGCTCCCGGCCGGACCCAGGCCGCCGGCCGAGGAGTTCACCGTGGCGATGTACGGCTACCTGGCGCTGACCCCTGCCGTCCTGGTCGGTGTCTCGCTGGCCGACGCGGTCGGGGACAGGCGCACCCAGAACGTTCCCGGCACGTCCGACGAGTACCCGAACTGGCGGGTGCCGCTCTGCGACAGCGAAGGCAAGGCCGTGCTGCTTGAGGACCTGCCGGACATCGAGCTCGTGCGGTCAGTGGTGCGGGCCGCCTCGGCGTTCACGCGACCCTGAGCGCCTGCCCCGCTGCGTGCACGCGGTCAGCCTGCCTCGCCAGCCTGCGCGTCGCGCTCCCGGCAGCGCAGGGCGCGGGCAACATCATCGCGGCCTTCCGACAGCAGCCGGCTCAGTGCCGTCGGCGGGCTGGCCTGCTCCAGGTATCTTCTGGCGGCGTCGACCGCATCCTGAGTGACGACGGTAGCCGGGTAGGCGTACTGGGCGAAGAACTGCGCCATGTCGCTGCCCCAGTCACGCCACACCTCCCCGACAACGTCGAAGAACCGGGTCGCGAACGGGGCCAGCAGTTCCTCCTGATCGGTTGAGTAGAACCCGCCGAGGGCGGCCCGGAATGAGGCATTAGGCAGCTCGCCGGACACGATCTGCGCCCAGGCGGCCTCCTTCGCAGCCGGGTCAGGAATGGCTGCCTCGCAGCTCAGTGCGTGCCGGTCGCCTGCATCGGTCCGGTCTGCGTCGTGCTCGGCGTCGATCGCGTGCTGGCCGGCCACGCCGCGGCTGACCAGGCGATGCAGCAACTGCCAGCGCAGGTCGGTGTCGACCGCCAGCCCGCCGATCACGGCCGAGCCGTCGAGCAGCCCGCTGAGCAGCTCAAGATCGTCCTGTGACATCGCCACCGATGCGAAGACCTGGGCGAACGTCAGCTGGAAGTCCGATCCGGGCGCGGCGTCGAGCAGCTCGGCTCGCAGCACGGCGGCCAGCCTGGCCAGGCCCTCGCAGCGCCAGCGCGGGTCGGCGAACCTGCGTACCGCGGCGACGGCCTGACGCAGGATCGTCTGCAGCATCGCGATCTCGGTGATCGACTCGGCGCCCGACAGCACCAGCGCGACATAGTCCCTGGCCGCCATCTCGGCATCGCGGCACATGTCCCACGCGGCTGCCCAGGACAAGGCGGCCGGAAGGGTCTCGGCGAAATCGCCGATCGAAGCGATCAGGGTGCGCAGCGAACGCTCGTCCAGCCGGATCTTGGCGAAGGTGAGGTCGTCGTCGTTGACCAGCACCAGGTCCGGAGCGCGCTGGCCGGCCAGCTCGGGCACCTCGGTGCGCTCGCCGGTCACGTCAATCTCGACCCGGTGGCGGCGGGTGAGCCCGGCCGGGCCCCGGTCGTACAGCCCGATGGCGATCCGGTGCGGCCGCAGGACGGGATGCGATTCGGTGGCCGACTGCAGGACAGCGAAGTCGGCGAAGGTACCGTCGGCGGCCGTCTGGTACTCCGGCCGCAGCGTGTTCACCCCGGCCGTCTCCAGCCACGCCTTGGACCAGGTCGCCAGCTCCCGGCCCGATGCCTGCTGGAGAGCGTCGAGCAGGTCGGCGAGCGTCGCGTTGCCCCAGGCATGCCTGCCGAAGTAGGCGCGGACGCCGGCCAGGAAGTTCTCCCGGCCCACGTAGGCGACGAGCTGCTTGACCACGGCGGCGCCCTTGGCGTAGGTGATGCCGTCGAAATTCACCTCGACGGCAGCGATGTCGACGATGTCGGCCGCGATCGGGTGCGTCGAGGGCAGCTGGTCCTGCCGGTACGCCCAGGCCTTCCAGGCCGTGGTGAATGTCGTCCAGGCGTGCGGCCAGCGGGTCGCCTCGGCCTGCGCGACGGCGCTCGCCCAGGTGGCGAACGACTCGTTCAGCCACAGGTCATCCCACCACCGCATCGTGACCAGGTCGCCGAACCACATGTGCGCCATCTCGTGCAGGATCGTGTCGGCCCTGGCCTCGTGCTTGGCGTCGGTGACCCGGGACCTGAAGATGTAGTCCTCCAGGATCGTGACCGCCCCGGCGTTCTCCATCGCGCCGGCCTTGTACTCGGGGACAAAGAGCTGGTCGTACTTGGAGAACGGGTAGCGCACGCCGAACGCGGCGTGGAAGTAGTCGAAGCCCTGCCTGGTGACCTCGAAGATCTCGTCCGGATCCAGGTACGCGGCGAGCGACTGCCGGCAGTAGATGCCGAGCGGGATGCCGTCGTGCTCGCTCTGCACGACGTGATACGGACCAGCTGAGATGTGGGTGATGTAGGTCGACATCGGCGGCGTCGGCGGGAAGTGCCAGCGCTCCACGCCGGGACCGGCCGGCTCGCCGGCCGAGTCGGGCGCCACGTTGGAGATCACCTGCCAGGTATCGGGGCAGCGGACGGTGAACTCGAACGGTGCCTTCAGGTCCGGCTGGTCGAAGCAGGCGTAGATCCGGTGCGCGTCGAACGTCTCGAGGTCCGAGTAGAGGTAGACGCCCTTGTCGGCCGGGTCGGTGAACCGGTGCAGGCCCTCGCCGCTCCGCGAGTACGCGCACTCGGCGCTGACGATCAGCTCGTTGGACTCAGCCAGGTTCGGCAGGGTGATGCGGTTGCCGTCGAACGTCGTGCCGGGCAGCGCGCGGCCATTGAGGGCCACCTCCCTGACTTGCGGCGCGATCAGGTCGATGAACGACCTTCCCCCCGGGCGGCGACAGCTGAACCGCACCGTGGTCCGCGAGCCGAACGTTGTCTCTCCGCCGGTCAGATCGAGCTCGACCTGATAGGACTCCACGCGCAGCAGCCTGGCGCGCTCAGCCGCTTCGTTGCGGGTCAGGTTGCTGGTCATGGTCCGTTCCTTTGCTCAGCCGGTGCGGCTCACCCTGGCATGATTTCACGCCGCCAGGGAGGAATGCGGTGCCGGTTCGCCGGGTTGTCAGCTCCCGGGGGCGGATTGTCACGTAGGCAGATTCGCAGAGGAGATGTTGTGACAGATCAGTCGCCAGTGCAAGTCGATTTCTGGTTCGACCCGCTCTGCCCGTGGGCGTGGATCACGTCCCGCTGGATGCTGGAGGTGGCGAAAGTCCGCTCCGTCGCTCCGCGCTGGCACGTGATGAGCCTCGCGGTGCTGAACGAGGCCAGGGACGACCTGCCGGAAGGCTACAAGGAGCGGATGGCGCAGGCCTGGGGGCCGGTCAGGGTCTGCGTCGCCGCGGAGCAGAAGTACGGTTCCGACTCCGTCCTCCCGCTCTACACGGCGATCGGCACGCGGTTCCACCACGAGAAGGCGGAGCGGAACCGGGCGACGATCGAGGCCGCGCTGGCCGATGCTGGCCTGCCCGCCGAGCTAGCCGACGCGATGGACTCCACCGAGTACGACGACCTGGTCCGCGCCTCGCATGCGGACGGCATCGACCGCGTCGGCGTCGAGGTCGGCACGCCGGTGATCTCGGTCGGCGGAGCCTCCATTTTCGGTCCGGTGATGACGCCGATTCCGCGCGGCGAGGCGGCTGGGAAGCTGTGGGACGGAGTGCTGCTCTGCCTTCGGACGCCCGGCTTCTTCGAGCTCAAGCGGAGCCGGACGAACCCGCCGATCTTCGACTGACAGCTCCCCGTCTGTCACCGGTCCTGTTCACCTCGGCCCGCCTTCTTGGGGTGCTTGGCTTTCTTGGGGTGCTTGCGTTTCTTCGGGTGCCCGGGCCTGGGCCCGTGGCTCGCCGGGTGGTGGCCGTTGCCGATAGTCCTGTCCGGCGGTGAGCGGGCGCCCTGACCGCCGGCGGGCGGCCGCGGCAAGACCACCCGGACTGTCCACGGGCAGCGGGAGGCGATCAGGAGGGAATGATCGCCCGGATCGCTGGTATGCCAGGAGATTCCGTGCCCGGCCGGCCCGGTGATGTCGACCTGCGCATGTCCGTCAGAGTCGTCGCCGGAATCCTCGCCGCCGCCTCTGATGATGAACGTGCTGTGCTGGCCGGCCGGGCATCTGAACGCCCAGGAAATGCCCCAGTTGCCCGGGCTGCTGACCCGGAAGTGACGGCGGCTCACCAGGCCCGCGCCCCGGTAGGTGGCCAGCGTCCGGCGGATCATCAAGCGGTCCCGGGGGCTGGCATGGCCGCTCACGTCGCTGGACGCTGGGCTCGGGATAGCTGGGTGGGGCGTGCCTCTGGCGGCTACCCATGCCACCATAGCGAGGACCAGGCACATCCCGCCCGCCGCCGTTCCGGCCGTCGCTATCAGTCGCAGGGCGCGACCAAATGACGATCTGGTGGGCCCGCGCCATTCGGGGACCGGACCTGGCTGAGCCATCTCATTCCTGGCCCGGCGCACATGACGGGATGGCGCTCGGGTCAGATGGGAGTGCCGTGCCCGGGAACGCCGCACCCAGCCGCTCCTATCGCTCCGCATTGCTGGCAGATTGACTACGTAGCGAGAGCGTTATATCACATATTGCATTGACAGGCATGGAACATTCGCTGATGCCACTATCGGTGCCGATCTGCCCCGTGGGCTTTTGTGGCTGGTCAGCCGGACGCCGGTGGTCGACCGGCAGTGATCGGCAAGATGACGCGGGC
>JADGPC010000362.1 GCA_017882645.1 Streptosporangiales bacterium
ACGGGCCGATCGCCGCCTTCTGCCAGGCGCTGTCGGAACTCGACATGGGCCTCGGCGGCGTCGGCGTCCGGGTGCTCGACTACGCCGAGCATGCGCTCAGCGCCGGCCGGGACGCCGAGGCCGCCGCTTACCTCGAGATCGAGGTCGGCGACCGGGTGTACTGGGGCGTCGGGATCAGCGAGTCGATCGTGCGCGCCTCGCTGCGTGCCGTCATCAGCGCCCTGAACCGCGCCGCCCGCCGCCAGGCGGCCAGCTAAGCGAGGCCCGGGTCTCCCGCCGCGCGAGGACCGTGCGGCGGGACCGGCTGACGCGGGCGCATTCCCGGCCAGCCGATACCGACTAATCCCGCAATTGGGGCGCCCAGGCCGCGCGGGGCACCGCTCGCGGCCGACCGCCGGCCGAGCCTGGGTCCGCCCGATCCGCGGCGCGGCAGTACCTGCGGGGCTGCGCACCGGTAAATGCTTTGCCGGGCGGATCGGGGGCTTGGGTAGAATGACGCTATGCAACCGCTCCTCTCTTAACGGGACGGCCGACGCCGCTGGGCGGCGTGGGCCGACGACTGCCCTTTTTGTACCCGTTAGAGAAGTTCTGAGAGCGAGCGAAATCCGATGATCACGGCGAATGATCTTGAACTGCGCGCGGGTGCGCGCCTGCTCGTCGACGGCGTGTCGTTCCAGGTCGCGCCGGGCGACAAGATCGGCCTCGTCGGCCGGAACGGCGCCGGGAAGACCACGCTGCTGAAAGTGCTGGCCGGCGAGGGCCAGCCAGCCGCCGGGGGAGTGCACAGCAACGGGACGGTCGGCTACCTGCCGCAGGACACCAGGGTCGGTGACCTGGAAGCCCTCGCCACGGACCGGATACTCCAGGCGCGCGGCCTGGACGAGGTGCTGGCCGGGATGCGGCAGGCCGAGCTCGGCATGGCCGACGAGAATCCGGCCCGGCGCGACGCGGCCGTGCGCAGGTACGGTCACCTGGAGGAGCGGCTGACCGTGCTCGGAGGTTACGCCGCCGAGGCGGAGGCTGCGGCGCTCGCGTCCAGCCTCGGCCTGCCCGCCAAGGTACTGAAGCAGCCCCTGCGGACCCTGTCGGGCGGCCAGCGCCGCCGGGTCGAGCTGGCCAGGATCCTGTTCGGCGGCGCGTCCACCCTGCTGCTCGACGAGCCGACCAACCACCTCGACGCCGACTCGGTGACCTGGCTCCGCGATCACCTGCGCAGCTTCCGCGGCGGGCTGATCGTGATCAGCCACGACACCGACCTGCTCGCCGCCCTCGTCAGCAAGGTGTTCCACCTCGACGCCGACCGGGCGGTGCTCGACATCTACAACGTCGGCTGGAAGACCTACCTGGACCAGCGCGAGACCGATGCCCGGCGCCGCCGGCGCGAGCGCGTGAACGCCGAGCGTCAGGCCGCCGCGCTGCACTCCCAGGCGGACAAGATGCGGGCCAAGGCGACCAAGGCGAAAGCCGCGCAGAGCATGGCCAAGCGGGCGGAGAAACTACTCGCGGGCGTCAGTGCCGACCGGCAGGCTGATCGAGTGGCCCGGCTGCGGTTCCCCGAGCCCGCACACTGCGGCAAGGTGCCGCTGACCGCGGAGGCCCTGTCCAAGTCTTACGGCTCGCTCGAGGTCTTCACCGACGTCGACATGGCCGTCGACAAGGGCGCGCGGATCGTGGTGCTCGGCCTGAACGGCGCCGGCAAGACCACGCTGCTCCGCCTGCTGGCTGGCGTCGAGAAGGCTGACACGGGCGAGGTGCGGCCCGGCCACGGGCTGCGGCTCGGCTATTACGCGCAGGAACACGAGACGCTCGACAATTCGCGCTCGGTCCTCGACAACATGAAGACCGCGGCCCCGGACCTCACCGAAGCCGACCAGCGCGGCATCCTCGGGTCGTTCCTGTTCTCTGGCGATGACGTGGCCAAGCCGGCCGGCGTGCTGTCCGGCGGCGAGAAGACCAGGCTCGCGCTGGCCCTGCTCGTGGTCTCCGGCGCCAACGTGCTGCTGCTCGACGAGCCGACCAACAACCTGGACCCGGCCAGCAGAGCTGAGATCCTGACCGCGTTTCGCCGGTACAGCGGGGCCATCGTCCTGGTCACCCACGACGAGGGTGCGGTCGAGGCCCTCGGCCCTGAGCGGGTGCTGCTGCTGCCCGACGGAGTCGAGGATCTGTGGAACGCCGAGCTCGCCGACCTGGTGGCCCTAGCCTGAGCCGACACCGCCTGGCACGGCTGCGCCGGCGCGGTACCGGATGCCCCCAAGCGCACCGAACGCGTGGGCTAATGGATAGGCGCGGTGATGGTTAGCAAATGTCCCGATCTTTTGATGCCGTGTGGGTAGCCGATCACGACTTCTTGCGTGATCATGGCGGGTAACGCTGCGGCGCTTAGTTCTCCGGGAGGAAGCGTGACCGAGACCCTCAAGAAGGGCACTAGGGTGACTGGTGCCGATCGCACTAAGCTGGCGTCTGACCTGCAGAAGCGTTACAGGGCCGGGGAGAGCATCCGCGCTCTGGCCGCCTCGACCGGCAGATCCTACGGATTCATCCACCGCATACTCGCCGAGTCCGGCGTCACCCTGCGCAGCCGCGGTGGCGCCACCAGGGGACGAGCTAAGGGGTCATGACGAGTAGCCATACCGACACCGGGCTGCGGCTCGCCGTAGACGGTGACGTCGCGACGGTCACCCTGGGGCGGCCGGAGCGTCGCAACGCGATGACTCCGGCCGTATGGCAGGGGCTGGCCGAGATCGGCGCGAACCTCCCGGCGCAGGTCAGGGTCGTGGTGGTACGCGGTGACGGACCGTCGTTCTGCGCCGGGATCGACCTGAACCTGCTCGCCGGAGCCGCGAGCGACGAGACTGTCGCCCGGCCGGATGATCCGGAGTTCGAGCAAAAGGTGGCGGGTTACCAGGCCGGCTACCTGTGGCTGCGAGATCCGGCGATCGTCTCGATCGCTGCCGTGCAGGGCCATGCCATCGGAGCCGGATTCCAGCTCGCCCTCGCCTGCGACCTGCGGATACTGGCCGAGGACGCGAAACTGTGCATGAAGGAGCCTGCCCTCGGGCTCGTTCCCGACCTGACCGGGACCAAGCCGCTCGTGGACATCGTGGGGCTGCCGCGCGCTATCGAGCTCTGCCTGACCGCGCGCACGGTCACTGCGGCCGAGGCGCTGCTGCTGCGCCTGGCCGAACTCGTCGTGCCACAAGCCGAGCTTGACGCCGCCGTGGCTGACCTGGTCGCGGCGCTGCTGGCGACGGACGCGGCGGCGGCCCGGGCGACCAAGGCGCTGCTCCAGCATGCCCAGGGTCACTCGCTGGCCGAGCAGGCCGAGC
>JADGPC010000363.1 GCA_017882645.1 Streptosporangiales bacterium
ACCGCCGGCGAGCACATGATCGCGAAGGTGAGGACGGGCACGATCTTGGCCTTCGCCCCGCGGCCGATCCCGAACGCGGACCGCAGGCTGTGCCAGCACAGCGCAAGGGCGATCTGGCCGCGGCCGAACCTGGGCCCGTCATAGGTCTGGTAACCGATGTCGTGAATGACGCCGGTGCCGGCGCCCTGCACTACCCCGTCAGTGGCCATCGACCGCTCCTGTCAGTCCTGCGTCCTCGCGGAACAGCTCTTCCACCCGGTGCCGCCGCTGCTCCATCCGGGACAGCGGCAGCCCGAGCCCGGCGACCGCGTCCCGCACCGCGTCGAACGTTTCGTCACCGGTGATCAGCACGAGCAGCTCGCGCTCATTGCGGACCGGACTCAGGCCGCGGCCGGAAAGCTCCGCCGCGAGCAGGTCGGCGCCCTCGTCGACCTCGATCGCGAGCACCTGGCTGACCTGGGTGAACGAGCTCATCGTGGCCGACCGCAGCAGGCGGCCGGCGTCGATGGCCACCAGGTGATCGCAGATCTGCTCGATCTCGCCGAGCAGGTGCGAGGCGACGACGACGGAGATGCCGAACTCGTCGCCGATCCGGGAGATCAGGTCGAGCATCGCGGTCCGCCCGGCGGGGTCGAGGCCGTTGGTCGGCTCGTCGAGCAGCAGCAGCCGCGGATCGCCGACCAGCGCCTGCGCGAGCTTGACCCGCTGCTTCATGCCGGTCGAGTAGGTGCCGATCTGGCGGTACCGCTCCTCGTACAGCCCGACATGACGGAGCGACTCGGCGGCCCGCTCCTTCGCGGCGGTCGGCGGCACGCCGGACATCCGGCCCATGTGGGTGACGAACTCCGTGGCCGTCAGGTCGGGCGGCAGGCAGTCGTGCTCGGGCATGTACCCGGTCAGCGCCCGGATCTGCTCGGCATGCCGCACCGTGTCGAGCCCCAGGACGGTCGCCGTCCCGCTGGTCGGCGGCAGCAGCCCGAGCAGGATCTTGATCAGCGTCGACTTGCCAGCTCCGTTGGCGCCGACCAGGCCGGTGATGCCCGGCCCCACCGCCATCGTCAGGTCGTCGAGCGCGATGATCGATGCGCCGAAACGCCTGGCCAGCGCATTCGTCGTGATAACCGGCGCGGAAGGATCGGGCCGGCCTGCCTGACCCGCCTCCCCCGCCGGGCGCCAACCCGGCCGGACTTGATCTGCGGTCACGACGACATGGCCTCGCTTTCTCCCCGATCGGGCAGCGAACGTGGCGCACGAGTGGACGGGCGCCTGGAGCGGTACCACCTTCCCGCGATCGCGGGTGCCCTGTCATCAAACGTCAGGCTGATTCGTCATCCGCCTGCGGTACCAGACCAGCGCCACTCGCAGGGACTCGTATGATTTGCGCGACATGCCAGACCGACTCCCGGCCCGTGCCGTGCTGGCCGCGCTGCTTCTGCTGCTGAGCATCGCGGGGATCCGCGCTGCCGGCCCGGCCGTCGGCCTGCACTTCCCGAAGCGGCCCGTCGTCATCGGGATCGGCGCCGCCGTCGAGGCGGCCTTCGCCGGACTCCTGATCGCGCTGCGCTGGAGACGCCCTACGCCAGTCGGCGTAGCGGCCAGGCTCCGGCCGCTGCTGAACGGCACGCTTGTGATCGGCCTGATAGCCGTGCCGGTGGCCATGGTGATCGCCAGCATCGGAAAGATACACCGCCGAAAAGCTAGCCCGCCGCCCCCGCCTGCCCGGTTGCACCTGGGCAAGCTCCACCCGACACCATCCGGCCGCGGCGCTTTTGACCTCGCTGCCCTTCAGTACGTACTAACCGGCCTGCTGATCGCGGCGATCATCGTCGCGGCCGTCCTGATCTGGCGCCGTCGCCGGCACCTGGCCCGCCTGTCCGGGCGCGACGTCCCGCTCGACGAGGACACCGGCACGCCCGCCGAGCTGGCCCGGGCGGTTGATTCTGGCCGGACGGCGTTGCGCGAGCTCGACGACGCGCGGGCCGCGATCATCGGCTGCTACCTGGCCATGGAAGAGTCGCTGGCCGGAGCAGGCGCCGCCAGAGGGGTGGCTGAGACGCCGGACGAACTCCTGGCCAGGGCCGTCGAGGGCGGCCTGGTGCACGGCGCTCCGGCGGGCCAGCTCACCGCGTTGTTCTACGAGGCGCGGTTCTCGACGCACCCGATGCCCGCGGCGCGGCGGGACGAGGCCGAGCAGGCGCTCGCCGACCTCGCCGCGACCCTGTCCGCGCCGGCCGGACCAGCCGCGCCAGCCGGGCCAGCCGAGCCCGCCGGGCCAGCCGCGCTCACCGGACCAGCCGCGCCAGCCGGGCCAGCGAGTTCCGGACATGAGTAACAACCAGCGGCGTCCGGCCGGAGCGAACCCGCGGACCGGCTGGAACGGTGCCAGCCGCGAGCTCGCCGTGGCCGGCCTGCTCGCCGTGGTGCTGACCGCGGCCGCGTGGGCGCTCGACGGGCCGGCTGCCGCCGGGTTCGTGCTGCTGATCTGCATCGCGGTGAGCCTGGTCGTGCTCCGCGCGCTGATCGAGCCGGACCAGGAACCGCCCGCGCCGGAAGCGCCGTCCGAGCTCGGCCCCGGCCTGTCGTTCATCGGCGTCTGGCGGACGCGATCCGACCTCGTCGACGCCACCAAGTCGCTCAGCGCCTGGGAGTACCGCCTCCGCCCCAGGCTCACGAACCTGCTCGCGGCCAGGCTGTCCGAACGGCACGGGATCAGCCTGGCCGACGATCCGCAGGCCGCCGCCGACCTGCTCCGCGGAACCAGGCACGACCTGTGGCCCTGGCTTGACCCATCCCGGCCGGCCCCGCCGGACGCCGAGTCCAAGCCCGGGATCCCGCCGAACGTGCTCGCTGCCCTGATCGACCGACTGGAGAAGCTGTGACCGAACCGACTCTCACTCCGGCCCAGACGGCTGACCGCTGCGCCGCGGTCCTCGCCGAGCTTGAGCGGGCCGTGATCGGCCAGCGAACCGGCCTCGAGCTGGTGCTGACCGGCATCCTGGCCGGCAGCCATATCCTGCTCGAGGACCTGCCCGGTCTCGGCAAGACGCTGACCGCCCGGTCGTTCGCCGGGGTCCTTGGCCTCGATTTCACCCGGATCCAGTTCACCCCCGACCTGCTGCCGTCCGACGTGGTCGGCGCCCCGCTGTACGACCAGCGGAGCGGCGAGATGGTCTTCCGGCCCGGGCCGGTCTTCACCCAGCTGCTGCTCGCCGACGAGATCAACCGGACGCCCCCGAAGACTCAGGCGGCCCTGCTCGAGGCCATGGGCGAGGGTCAGGTGAGCATGGACGGCCAGACCCGGCCGCTGCCCGCACCGTTCATCGTGCTGGCCACCGCGAATCCGATCGAGTACGAGGGCACCTACGACCTGCCGGAGGCCCAGCTCGACCGGTTCGGGATGCGGCTGCGGTTCGGTTACCTGCGCAGCGCCGACGAGATCACGATGCTCAAGCGCCGCCTGGACCGCGCGGCCGACGAGGTCGAGCTGAAGGCGCTGACCAGCCCGGCCGAGCTGATCGCCATGCGCCGCTCGCTCGAGCAGGTCGAGGTCTCCGCCGACCTGCTCGAGTACGTCGTCGCCCTGATCGGCGCGACCAGGTCCAACTCGCAGATCCAGGTCGGAGCCAGCCCGCGCGGCGGACTGTTCCTGGTCCAGCTGGCCCGCGGTCAGGCGGTGCTCCGCGGCCGCGACTACGTGATTCCCGACGACATCAAGGCGGTGGGCGTTCCCGCGCTCGGGCACCGGATCACGCTGCGGCCCGAGCTGTGGGTGCGCAAGGTCAGTCCGGAGGACGTGATCAGCCGGATCCTGGCCAGCGTTCCGGTTCCGCGCACCGATCCCGCTGCCCCTGTCGCGCGATGACTATTCATTCTTTTGCTCCAACGGAGCGCTCGTGCTGACCGCCGGCCCGCAGCGCAGCGTCGCGGTGACGTGGCGGCTGTCCAGCCTCGCGCGGCGGCTGGCCACGCTGGCGCTGGCCGGGCTGTTCCTGGCCGTGATCACCAGGCGGCCCGAGTTCGCCGGGCTGGCCGCGCCCGCGCTGCTGCTGCTCACCCCGAGGCCGTCCAGCCGGCCCGCGTCGGTCGGCGTGACGCTGGCCGCCGTGGCCGACCAGGTCACCGAGAGCGAGCAGGCCTCCTTGCTGGCCCGGATCACCGGCTACGACGAGGGAACCGTGCGCCTCAGGCTGCACCCGGCCGCCTGGATCACCGCCGGGCCGACCGCGTCCGGGGCCGACGGCTGGTACCGGCTGCCGTTCCGGGTCCGGCACTGGGGCCGGCGGCCCGTCGGCACCCTGGAGGTGGTCTTG